>JAQXIQ010000083.1 GCA_029007865.1 Bacillota bacterium | reverse complement strand
ATGATAAATCAAACCATTTTTGCAACGGCTCCCGAAGGCTTTATAAGAGAGATACTTACCGGTTGTTTGTTTGAAATTCAAGAGAATTCCTTTAACATAGTGGCGCTTGATACGGTGCGTCTGGCGGTCAGAAGCGCATATATAGAAGGCGATAATGAGCCTTTAAGAGCGGTTATTCCCGCGGGCGCGCTCAACGAAATAAGCAAAATTCTGTCCGACGACGATACGGCAGCGGAGATATTCTTCAATCAGAGCAATGCCATGTTTTCCATAGGAAACACCAGTGTATTTACGCGCCTGTATGAGGGCGAATATCTTAAATATCAGTCCTTTATACCCACAACTCATGACCTGGAGTTTTCGGTTTCCCGCATTGAGCTTTTGGAAAGCATCGACCGCGCGTGGCTTATGGCGCGGGAAAATGTCAGGAATAATTACATTCTGTTTTCCATCTCAAAGGATAAGCTTATAATCACCTCAAAAAGCGAAAGCGGCAATGTTTACGAGGTAGTTAATATTATAGGCTGCAATAAAGAACTGCAGATTGCCTTTAATGCAAAGTATTTTGTTGACTGTCTTAAAAATATTGACGACGAGATGATAAAGCTGAGCATGACAACCAACCGTTCTCCATGTATAGTAAGGCCTGTTGATAACGATAAAAAACTGTATTTGATTTTGCCGGTAAAAATATAATGTATATAAAAAGGCTTCAACTAAACAGTTTCCGCAATTATAGCCTGCTTGAGCTTGAGCTCGGGCAGGATATTTGTATATTTGTAGGTAAAAACGCGCAAGGAAAGACAAATTTGCTGGAATCCTGTTCGCTTTTGTCTACTGCAAGGAGTCACAGAACCAGCCGGGATAAGGATATGATAATGCTGGGCAGTGAGCACGCCAGGGCACGTGTTGAATGTGTGGAAAGAGATGGTGTGCATACTGTTGATATTATTTTATCCAGAAACGAAAAAAAGCGCATCAGCGTTAACGGTCTGCCATGCAGCCGTATAGGCGAAATGATAGGACAGGTCAAAACGGTGATTTTTTCGCCGGAGGACCTTGATATTGTGAAAAACGGGCCCGCTGTCAGGCGCAGATTTATGGATATTGATCTTTCCCAGATCATGCCGGTTTATTTTTATAATATCAGTAAATATCTTAAAGTCCTCGAGCAAAGAAACGAACTGCTTAAAGCGTTTTCCTGCGGCAGAGGCGATACGGCAAGTCTTGAGGTTTTTGATCAGCTTTTAAGCCAGGCCGCAATGCCGGTTATTGAGCAAAGAAAGTTATTTATAGAGCGTTTATCTCCCGTTTGCAGAGATGTACATTATTCTCTCAGCGGCAATACCGAGGGGCTGGAAGCAATTTATGTTCCGGGCTGCGATGCGCTTTGTCAGGAGGATATGCTAAAAGCGCTGCACGATACAAGGGAAGGAGATATCAGGCGCGGTCTTACATATATAGGCCCGCATAAGGATGATATTGCTCTTAAGCTGGACGGAGTGGATTTGCGCTTTTATGGCTCTCAGGGACAGCAGAGAACTGCGGCTCTTTCCTTAAAACTGGCGCAGCTCGAGCTTATGAAGCAGGATATAGGGGAGAACCCCGTGCTTTTGCTGGATGATGTGATGAGTGAGCTGGATCCGGCAAGACAAAAGCATTTACTGGGTTATCTAAGCGGCCTTCAGTCCATAATAACAACAACGCATCTGTTGCCGGAGCTTGCTTCGGTAAAAGGTGCAAGGGTTTTTAATGTAAGCAACGGCGAAGTCAAGCCGTATAGAGGAATATAAAATGCTTTTAAGAAAAGTTACGGCTCTTGATTTTGATGAGGCGTATGCTTTATTGAAAAATTCGTTTGCCGAATGCGAAATACGGAGCTATGATAAGCAGAAAAGCTTGCTTAATAACGATAAATATATCTTATGGGGAGTTTTTGATGAAAAGCTGAGCGCAGTGATTTCAGTCTGGGATTTTACCGATTTTGCCTTTATCGAGCATTTTGCGGTGGAGAAATCCGGTCGGGGAAAGGGTTTGGGAAGCAAAATATTACAGAGCATTGTTAATAAGTACGGCACAGTTGCTCTGGAAACCGAAAAAGATACGGATGAGTTTTCACTGCGGCGGTATAACTTTTATATAAGAAACGGTTTTACAGACACCGGCATCTGTTATGACCAACCTCCGTTGCAGGGCAGTGAAAAAGTTAAATTAACCCTTATGGCATGTGGCCTTGATTATGACCCTATAATTATTAAAAACACGCTTTTTGCCGAGGTATATCGCGTTAACGGTTTAAGTACGGATTAAAAAAGGACTTCTCCCCGAAGCCCTTTTTTAATGTTTTTTTGCTAAATATAGTTTTTTAGTCATTATTATAGGTCAAAACATCAATAATACTTTCCAGTTCATCCTCTGAATAGTATTCTATTAAAATTTTGCCTTTTTTCGGTGTCCCGGCAATAGTAACCTTTGTTCCCAGACACCGGCGGATGCTGTCCTGTGCTTCATTTAATTCGGCATAGGTCTTTTTTACAGGCTTTTCCTTTGCGGGAGCAAGCAGACTTTTTACAAGGGCTTCTGTCTGCCGGACATTGAGCTGTTTGTCAATTATATTTTTTGCAGCCTCGTTTTGAAGCTTTTCCGGAAGCGGTATAAGACATCTTGCATGCCCTTCGGTCAGTTCTCCGCTTTTGACCATCTTTTTAATGCTTTCAGGCAAACTGAGCAGCCGTATTGAGTTGGCAAGAGCCGACCTGCTTTTGCCAAGGCGCTGGGCAAGCTCCTGTTGAGTGTATCCGAACTCTTCCAGCAGGGAATTGATGGCCATGGCTTCTTCAATGGAATTAAGGTCTTTGCGCTGTATATTTTCAACAAGCGCAAGCTCCATTGACTGTTGGCGGGTAAGATTTTTTATTATTGCCGGTATTGTTTCATAACCAAGCTGCCTGAAGGCCCTGTATCTGCGCTCTCCCGCAACAATGGTATAACGGTTATTCTCCTTTGTTACCGCTATAGGCTGGAGAAGACCGTTTGTTTTAATGGATGCGGCCAGTTCTGCAATGGATTCATCGTCAAAGCTTTTCCTGGGCTGTTCTTTATTGATATCTATCTGAGATATAGGAAGCTCAATGATATAGCTTCCGTCCTCGCTTTTTTTGGTTTCTGTCGCTTCCAGCACGCTTTCTCCCTGAGAAAACAGTGCGTCCAGGCCTCTGCCGAGCCCTCTGTTTTTGTTTGCCATTTTATTTCACCTTTTCAGTTTATATTTGTGTTGCCCTGTCAAATCAGGCATTTCTGTTTATAACCTCTTGCGCAAGTCTCCTGTAAGCATCGCTTCCCGGACAGGAGGGGTCAAAAACATCTATCGGAACTCCGAAGCTGGGCGCCTCCGCCAGCCTGATATTGCGCGGAATGGCGGTACGGTAAACCTTGTCGCTGAAATACTTTTTAACTTCGTCCACCACCTGTGCGGACAGATTTGTGCGCCCGTCAAACATGGTGCATACAACTCCGTCTATTTCCAGAGCGGAATTGAGATGCTGCTTGACCAGCTTTACGGTGTTAAGCAACTGCCCCAGGCCTTCCAGAGCATAAAACTCGCATTGTATGGGAACCAGAACCTTGTCGGCGGCGGTCAGCGCATTAAGGGTAAGAACCGTCAGAGAAGGGGGACAGTCTATTATAATAAAGGAATAATTGTCCCTGACCGGCTCCAGCGCGTTTTTAAGCACATATTCTCTTTTGCTGCGGGATAGCAGCTCCACTTCGGCGCCGGCCAGATCCATTCCGGTAGGGAGCATATCCATATTTTTTACGCGCGGCCGGGTGATGGCGTCCACGGCGCTTACATCGCCGCATAAAACCTCGTATGTACCTTGATTTACTTGCTTTTTATTTATGCCCATACCGCTTGTGGCGTTCCCTTGGGGATCCAGATCCACAAGCAGGGTTTTCAAGCCCGTTGCGGCAATTGCGCTGGAGAGGTTAACGGAGGTGGTTGTTTTGCCCACTCCGCCTTTTTGATTTGAAACTGCTATTATTACTGACATCTGAATTCCTCACATCTTTTATACGGGTATTATAATGTATTTTGTATGATATGAAAAGTGTTTTTATAAAAAAATGCCGTAATGTTTCACGTGAAACATCACGGCGAAAAGTATAATCAAAAACATTTTTGTTTCACGTGAAACATTAACCGACGCCTCTGTAAAACCCAACTGAATATATACGGAATGCTGCAAAAACAGTATGTTGTGGATTTCTGAAAATCAAAACACAATATGTGTAATAAATTTATCAACGACACACAAAAAGCCCAGAACAAAAGTGTAATAAGCAAAGGGACGCAGGGATTTGGTGGTAATCAGCTTCAAAAGCCATTTGACGGCAAAAAAACCGCTGATTCCGGCTACCGCAGTTCCTATAAGAATGGTGGGCCAGGTTATACCGGCCGTCCCGGCTGAAATCGCGGAAAAATCCACATTAAATAAATCCAGCACCAGCGCTCCCAGGATTGCAGGAATACTCATAAGAAAGGAAAACCGGGCCAGCGCGTCGCGGGTAAGGCCGGTAACGCGGCCGCCCGCTATTGTGATGCCGCTGCGCGAAATTCCGGGCAATGTTCCAAGCCCCTGTGCAACGCCCATTGTGACGGCGTCGCGGGCATTTATCTGATAGAGCTCGCGCGTTCCTTCGGGAAAGAAATCCATGCAGTACAAAACCACGCCGGTTACCATAAAGCCGAAGCCGAGATATGCGCCCTCAAAGGCGTCATTGAGCACCAGCTTAAAAATCAGTGCAATAATAACCGTTGGCACGGTGGCAATCACCAGCATCAGGGTAAATTTTGAAAAGGGCTTGCGGAAAATCGCAGCAAGCTCTCTGCGGAGAACTATGCAGACTGCCGCAAGAGTACCTATGTGCAGCATTACAGAAAAGAACAGAGGAGTATCCTGCAGCCCGAATATTTGCTGCGCAAGCAAAAGGTGACCGGAGGAGCTGACCGGAAGAAACTCGGCAAGGCCCTGTATAAGTCCCAAAAGTATCGCTTCGAGTACCGACATATTATTTCTCCTTATTGCCGTTAAAAATAAAATTGCGCTGCACAAAATAGTTCAGAACAAAAAACAGAAGATCCACAACGGGCTTGACAATGCTGGCCGACGCGTCCAGGGACAAACCGGTAAGGCTCAGCAGGTTGCTCAGAGCGGAAATCACCAGCGAGGAAAGCAGCATTACAGCCAGAACAAGCCCATAATACTTTATGACGCTGTGCTTGCCTTTATTCCTGAAAACCAGCTTCCGGTTGATAATATAATTAAGTACCGAGGAACAGACACGGGATATAATATTTGAAAACAATACCGTAAGGGCAGGAAAGCAGAGCAGTAAAAGCTGAAAAACTCCGTATTCAAACAGATAAGAAATCAAAGAAGACCCGATAAACTTAAAAAACTCTGCCATTCTGCGGAAAAAGAACAAAAAAATATGCTTCATTATCCGGGCAGAATCCTTGAGGGTATCAAAGTGCGAACCGGCATTGTTATCAATATATATCGTGTCAATGCGTATCTCCAAAGGTTGGGTATTCCACTGTTTGAGATAGAGAAGCATGTTCATTTCGTATTCGTAACGGTCGCCCTTGAGAGAAAGCAGTTTTTCAAACAGGGAGGAGGGAATGCCCCGCAGACCGGTCTGGGTATCCCGGAGCTTATAGCCCGAGGCCAGACGGTAGAGATTGCGCATGGCAGAATTGCCGAATCTGGAGCGCAGCGGAACGTTTTCCCGCAGAGCCCGTCCGCCCACGATAAGCTTGTCCGGATTGTCGCTCAGGGCCTGGGCAACGCGCATTATGTCGCGGACGGTATGCTGCCCGTCACAATCGGCGGTTATTATGCCCTCACAATCAGGGAAATTTTCCTTAATATAGGAAATTCCGGTACGGAGCGCTACGCCCTTACCGCGGTTTACAGGGTGGTCTATGACTGTAATGCCCATATCGGCGATACGGCGGAAGGTGTCGGAGTATTCCGCGCCGCTGCCGTCGTTTACTACCAGAATGCTGTCGGTCTGCTCTTTAAGCTCCTTTATAAACGGAATCATGCTCTGTTCCGGTTTATAGGCAGGAATAAGGATATAAAAATTCATTGTCTCTCTCTTTCAAAAGATGCTCTGCATCATATTTAATATAGTTAATAATAAATAAACTGATACAGAATAATTGTACTTCATAAAAGGAAAATAAGCAAGTAAAATCAAAATGCGGAGCGGAATGGCGGCTCCTGATTCCCGGAATGGGCAGAAAAACGGAAAAAAGCAAAAATAATGAGCGGAAACGGGGGCATTAACCGTCCTGCTCCGGCTCATTTATTTCTACCTTGTACATTATTTCTCCTCTTTTAATCATGCCCAGCTTTTCGCGAAGATAATGCTCTATGTATGACGGTGAGTCTGCAAGCTCAATCTCACGGTTGATATCGTCGATTTGCGAAACAATGCCCAGGTATTGCTCCTCCAGCTCCGCAAGCCGCGCCTCCTGGCGCCGGAGTATCTTTTCCTGTTCTATCCACTGCATTAAAAGCAAAGCAAATAACACTGTAAAGCACAGAAACAATACAGTGCGTCCCAGGCGTCCCGGGCGCTTATTCTGCTTTTTGCCCTTAGTGCCGGCGCTTTTTTTGCGGGCGGCAGGGCTTGCGTTTTTATACCGCGGCATCGCTTGCTCCCTTCTTTTTATGTTTTGCCCATCGCAATGTTATCCATCTTATTATAGGACGCATGGCGGCATATTGCAACAAAAAACCGCAAAAAACACTCAAAAGAGAATAAAAATGCAGCTCCCCGGAGGAAGAAAGCAATAGAAACAGCACAAAAACAGCGCCGGCAATGAGACCGAATATAAAATCCGCAGCAATATATATCAACCGGTGCTTTGCGCCGATAAGGCGCAGAGGCAGGAACAGGCTGTAAATAAAACCTATACAGATGCCGCATTGCAGCATCAAAAGAAACTCTGTCGCCTGATAAGCGCTTGCCAGCATGAAATCACCCGTTTCTCAGGATAAATGTACAAAAACGCGCACGGGAGCTTAATCCGAAAACAACGCAAAAATCACCGGAAAAGGGAAGAAAAAAGCCCTTTTTTGGCGCTTTGTTCGTGATATTCCAGTCCGCCGACGGTGCCCTCGACCCACAGATGTCCCGCGTCAAGGTCAAGACGGGTTATGTGCAGACCAGCGCCGAAGACGGTGACGGTGCCTGCGGAGGTTGAGGCAACCACTTCCACTTCATTAAAGCTCTCAACGCTGATCACTCCGGTTAATGACAGCTTCTCGCGGTTTTCAATCTGCACCGAATGCGGCTTTTGCACCGGAGGACGGGGAAGTCTCAGGTCTTCATTTTTCTGCATCGTATCATGTCCTTTCTGCAGCGCCGGCTGCCGCTGCAAGCTTTTTACGCTCTGAGCTAATTATATGCGGCTTCAGGATTTTTAGAACCGCGCAGGCAAAACAATATAATATTGTGCCGCGGTTTACCTGCCGCGGACGGCGCAATAAAGCACTTGCGGAAACTGTATTGCGGATATATTATTAAATAGTGGTGGAAATATTGCATGGTATGTAGTATAATACCGCTGAAGAACAATATATGAATCATATATGCCGCCCGGCGTGCCGCTTTGCGCTGCCCGGCGCGCTGCCGCTTATTATTAGCTGCGGCTTATTGTGAAAGGACAGAAAATGAAAATAATAGTTGTGGGCTGCGGAAAGATCGGCACCGCCCTTGTTGAGGTACTTGCCGGAGAGGGCTATGATATAGTAGCGGTGGACGATAATGCCGCCGTGGTGTCTCAGATAGGAAACATCTACGATGTTATGTGTCTGTGCGGCAATGGGACGGACTGCGATACGCTCAACGAAGCCGGAGTAAAAAATGCCGAGCTGGTGGTGGCCACCACGGACTCCGACGAATTGAACATGCTTGCCTGCTTCCTTGCCCGGCGCATGGGTGCCAAGCATACCATAGCAAGGATCAGAAATCCCGAATATAGCGATAAAAGCCTGGTGTTTATGCGGCAGCAGCTTAATTTATCCCTTGCGCTTAATCCGGAGATGCTGGCCGCGCGTGAGATAAACAATATTCTTAAATTGCCCAGCGCCGTGAATATTGAGACCTTTTCCGCCAGAAACTTTGAGATGGTGGAGCTTCAGCTTAAGCCGGATTCGGTACTGGACGGCATGCGGCTTATAGATATCAGAAGAAAGTACAGCGGAAATTACCTTATATGCGTCGTGCAGCGCGGAGAAGAGGTTTATATCCCGGACGGCAAATTCCAGCTCAGGGGCGGCGACCGCATAGGGCTGACAGCCGCGCCCAATGAGATTCAGAAGCTGCTCAGAAAGCTGGGGCTGCTGCAAAAGCAGGCAAGAAATATAATGATACTGGGGGGCAGCACCACTGCGTTTTATTTGTCCAAAATGCTGATTGCGGAAGGCAGCGATGTCAAAATCGTGGAAAGAGACGAGCAGCGCTGTCGGATAATAAGCAGCGCTCTGCCCGAAGTCACCGTTATAAATGGCGACGGCGCCTCGCAGGAGCTGCTGCTTGAGGAAGGAATTCGCTCCATGGACGCGTTTGTCGCGCTCACCGGCATGGACGAAGAAAACATTCTCATGTCGTATTTTGCTTATACGCAAAGCGTATCCAAAGTCATGGCAAAGATAAACCGTCAGGAGCTGGCGTCCATGGCGTCAAGACTGGGCATGGAATGCATTATTTCCCCCAGAAACATAACCGCAAATGTGGTATCGCGCTATGCCAGAGCCATCTCCAATTCCATGGGCAGCGGTATTGAAACGCTGTACAGGCTTATGGACGGCGAGACGGAGGCACTGGAGTTCAATGTTCAGGCCGGACTTGCATGCATAGGCAAGCCGCTGAAGGAACTGCGGCTTAAGCCGGGCATACTTATCGCGGGTATTCTGCGCGGCAGAAAACCGATAATACCCAATGGCGACGATATGATGGCGGAGGGCGACAAAGTAGTCGTGATCGCGGCGCGCCAGCGGCTGAACGATCTGTCCGATATCCTGCAATAGCTGCGCAAACAATCGGGATCGGGCCGGGGCACGGGAAACCCGGTCAATTACAGACAAGAGGGGAAAGGCTGTTTCGGCTAGCCGAAGCATGATCTGCAACAAATATGAATCGTAAAATGGTTTTTAATACGTTGGGGAGCGTATCGGGCGTGCTTGCCGGGCTGCTTTTGCTTCCGGCCATTGTATCGGTATGCTATGGGGAAAAATGCGTCTGGGCATTTCTGATAACCGCGGCGCTGTCGCTGCTGCTGAGCGCGGTTTTTATGTTGGCCGGCAGGACGAAAAACCATATCATATATGCCAAAGAGGGCTTTGCCATTGTAGCGCTTGTATGGCTGCTTATGTCTGCCGTAGGGGCTCTGCCGTTTGTAATAAGCGGAGAGGTAAAATCATATATCGATGCTTTTTTTGAGACCGTGAGCGGCTTTACCACGACCGGGGCTTCCGTGCTTAGCGATATTGAGGGAATGAGCCGCGGAATACTGTTCTGGCGCAGCTTCACCCACTGGATAGGGGGCATGGGCGTGCTGGTCTTTATTATGGCCGTTGTTCCCAATGTTTCCGACAGGTCCATACATATCCTCCGGGCCGAGATGCCGGGCCCGGTCATAGGCAAGCTGGTGCCCAGGGCCAAGGAAACCGCCAGAATACTGTATATTATATATATAGCCCTTACGCTTTTGCAGATAATATTCCTTTTGTGCGGCGGCATGTCACTCTACGAGAGCGCGGTGTATGCCTTCGGAACGGCCGGCACCGGCGGCTTCGGTATAAAAAGCGACAGCATAGCATCTTACAGCCCGTATATTCAATGGGTAATAACGATATTTATGCTGCTGTTCGGAATAAATTTCAATCTCTTTTACATGATACTTATACGCCGCATAGGTACGGCACTTAAAAGCCGGGAGCTGTGGTGCTATCTGGCCGTGGCGGTTGTTTCCTGCGGCATAATAACGGTAAACATCCGCAACCTGTATTCCGGCTGGGGGGAAGCCTTCCGGAATTCAGCCTTCCAGGTTTCCTCAATACTGACAACGACGGGCTTTTCCACTGCGGACTTCAACCTTTGGCCGGAGCTGTCCAAAGGCGTGCTGCTTCTGCTTATGTTTATCGGAGGCTGTGCCGGCTCAACCGCGGGAGGGTTAAAGGTCTCCAGAGTGATGCTGCTGTTTAAGCTTGTGGGCAGAGAACTTAAAAAAATGCTGCATCCGCGCTCCGTGGGTACGGTAAAATTTGAGGGCAAGCAGATGGATGAAGGAGTTCTCAACAGCGTAAGCGCGTATTTTTCGCTGTATATTATATGCTTTGTTGTGATAGTGCTGCTGCTGTCTCTGGAGTCCTTCGGCTTTGTAACCAATTTCAGCGCGGCGGCGGCCTGCTTCAATAACATAGGTCCGGGCTTCGGACTGGTGGGGCCCATGGCCAGCTATGCGGATTACTCGGTGTTTTCCAAGCTGGTACTGTCCTTTGCCATGCTGCTTGGGCGCCTGGAGATATTCCCGCTCCTGCTGGCGCTGTCGCCGGCCACATGGATTAAAAAATAAACCGGGCTGCCACGGGGCGTCCGGCGGTTATTCCGCCGCAATGCGGAAAAACACAAAATATAAAATATAAAGTAAAAGTATAAAAGGAGATAAACAAATGAACAAAAAAGAAGGCATAATTTCGGCGCTGATTTCCATTCTGCTGGGACTGCTGCTGATAATTCTCAAGGGCGATGTCATAGGTATCGCGATAACCGTTCTGGGCGCCGCAGTAATTGTCATGGCAGTGATTGATTTTGCAAACAGGCTGATAAACATGGGCATCATAAAAGCGGTTGCCGGTGTGTTTATCATAGTATTCGGCTGGCTGTTTATCAACCTTGCGCTGTATATCCTGGCTGCCGCAATAATAGCAATGGGTCTGATGAGGATGGTAAATATCCATAGATTCTGCCCCGCAAACCTTTCCCTGGGTAATAAGGTCCTGCTTTATATCAAGCCCGCGGTAATGATAATTGCCGGAGCCTGCCTGCTGTTTAATCAGGGCGGAACAATTGCCTGGGTATTTATAGTAACCGGCGTTCTGCTTATTACAGAAGGCGCGTTGGAGATAGTGGGAATAATCAAAGACAGGTAAATATCCGGACGCCCGGCTGCGCCGGGCGAAGTTATGCTTGCAGCATAGTGAAGTTTTGTTTCTTTGAAACAAAGCTAAGTTAAGTGTGCCGCGCTCACGCCCGCAGGCATTTCACTGCGAAGCCGCTTCGCGCACCGAAGGAGCGCATCACGCATGCAGTGCACATCACGTTCCGTAAGGAACGCATCGCACAAAAAAAGTCTCTTTTGTCCGTCATACAAAAGAGACTTTTTGCTGTTGGTGGAGCAGGGGTGCTCAAGGATGAACACCGCTCCGAGGCACCACCACTGCCTTCGAATACAGATTCTATATCATCCAGCGGGATGTTGTTAACGCTCAGCGGATTTTTGCTGGCGTTGATGATGAGGGTAAAGTGGTCGTCATAGAGATAGATAGAATGAACAAAGATGTTGATGATGGCTCGGCGCTTGTTCACATCATCGGCGGGCATTTCGCAGACATAGTTCAGAAACGCCAGAATCTGTGCCTCAGTCATCGTGATCTTCTTGTTTTCCTCGATGGCGAGCGGTACCTCCAACTCCGCCTTTTCCGTCATACGCTTATTGAGTCGATCCGTCAGCATCTCCACGGCCTGCCCCTGCTCAATGGCCTTCCAGAGATTCTCAATGACCGTGTCCGTCTCGCGGATCGCCTTTTTCAGCGCCTTGGCGGTCAGGTTATCCGGGCTTTTAGCGCACTCCTCAGCCACTTTCTTAGCAATAAAACATATCTTCTCCTCGGTCAGCATTTTCAGACACTCGTTGACCACGCGGTCCTCGATATAGGACTTGCTGACTATCTTCTTGCCGCACTTTTTCTTGCGGGCATTTTTGCACATATAGTAGTGATATTGCCTGCCGGTCTTGCTGGTGCCGCCGTAGCCCACCATCATTTCCTTGCATTGCTCGCAGAACAGCTTTGTGGTCAGCAGATATTCGCCTTCGCCGTGAGTTCGGGCCGGCGCATTTTTGTTTTTGTTCATCATCGATTGCACCCGGTAAAACAAGTCATCGTCCAGAATGCGAGGCATCCCGCCGGGGGTTTCCTTTCCTTTGTAAAGATAGACGCCAATATAACGCCTGTTGCTGAGCAGATGACTGAGGCTGTTGGGGCTGAATTCCTTGCCGAGAGAGGTCTTGACCCTGCGCCGTTTCAGATTCCGGATGATCTCCGCTTTTGTCTCGCCGCTGGCGTAGCGCTCATAAATCTCACGGACAATGGCGGCTTCCTCCTCATCCACATAGAACCGCCGCCCGGCATCGACCTTGAATCCCAGGCCTGGATTGCTGCCGTTAGACAGGCACTTTTCGGCAATTCGTGCATCTTTCACCATACATATCTCCCCTTCCGGGGGATTGGGGGCTGTGCCCCCAAAGAGTCAGCCGATTTCGGCTGTGATTGGGACTTTTGCGGCACACAAACTCCCTGCTTGTTATACCGTGAGACGCACCCCACAGGGCATAAAGAAAAGCGGCTGTCAGATACCGAGATTTCAGCGTATTTCTGCGCTGCCCAATACCGAAAGCCGCTTTCTTGTCCCTGGGGATACATCTTGTTTCTGAGCCAAAATGGCTCTGCTTCTGCTGCAAATACCGCAATTTGCGCCACATATCGGCGTTTTGGCTCAGCCGAACATTTCAAGGTCATCCAGCACACTCTTTTCATTTTCGGCTTGCTGCTCCTCGGTCAACTCTGGCTGTACCTACTCAAAAACAGAAGATGCCGCAACAAACGACACCTCATGCAATTCCTCCCGTACGACCTGCCGAATATCATCCAGTAAAAAGCTGCTTGCGGATGACTGCCGCTGCATTTCATTTAAGGCCGCCGTTACCATAAAAGCGTTGCGGGATTTGTCCAGCATTTGTAAATGCTGTGCGGTTTTTGCCTCTTTTGGCTTGTCCAAATCAAACCGCACATTGATCCGATATTTGCTCATTCCTTCGCCTCAACCTTCATCTGCGCCTCGGCCAGATATTCATATCCCTTTGCAGCAGCACAGATGCCCTCAACGAATTTCACCTGGTCGGTGCTGAACTTATAAAAGTTCTTCACAAGGCAGCCGCCGCCACCGGTCACATACAAGGTCATCGTGGTTTCATCATAGCCGTGATCACGGAGCCTGCGGAAAATGTCCCGCACATACTCGGCGGCAATGCCCTTGATGATTTTCAGGTCTGCCGAAGCGATATTTGCCGTACCGGTAATCAGCACTTCGTCGATGATAGCGTCGTTGATCTCCCGGTTGGTTTTCCGCATAAACTGTTCCCGAACGCTGAGGGTACACTGGTAAGTCTCGAACTTCTCGGTGAACATTTTGCCCTGCTGCGGCTTGCCGTTTATCATATACAGCACATTCATTGTGCCGTTTCCGATGTCGGCAATTAAATTAACGCCTTTCAGCGTAGTGGCAAAGCTTGCAATGGCGGCGTAGCCCTGCGGGTAGATGCGCACATCGTCGATATAGATGTGATAAACGGTCTTCTTGTAGACAAATTCCACCTCCGCATTTTTTGAGAGGTACGCCTTAAAATCTGCTTTTTGCACGCTTGTCCAAGTCAGGGGCAGACCGGCGGCAACCACAATGTGCGCCTCGGTGAGATTTTCCGTTTTCAGCTCCTTGGCGATCGCCGCAAGGGTCAGCACATAGTAGTCCTCGTCCTTGATCTTGTCCGGCGCAAACTCCTTATGTCCCTCACTGATGAGATAATACCTGCCGTTGTAGGTCAGCATATCGCCGGTGAACAGCGGCTCGTGGTCACAGGTGGTGACGCCGGTGGGAAAGCAGCAGTTGGCGGTTTTCATATTTCCATAGCTGTGGACACCGCCTCTCAGCCGGACAAGCTGTATTTTCGGGCGGTGCTATACGACGCACTGCACGAGGCTTACGACAACCTGACCTACCGGGATCAGCGCACGGTTACCAAGCATCTGGGCTTCTGCGATACCTGCTGGTCGGTCAGGAAAGCAGTGCTGATAAACGGTGAAATCGAGTACAGACCCATAAACCCCATGACCTTTGAAGAAATCTCTCACTCCGCCAGCCGCAAGTCCGATAAGGCTTCCGAGCGGACATATAACAGAGCGTTGAAGAAAATGAAGGAGCACATTTTGGAACTACAGAGGTGACGCTTTTCCTTGATTTACTGATGGTAAACTTCATTTAGCACTTTCTTTACCGTTTGATGGGCGAGTCTCGGCGAAAAGAGAAATATAGTGATGAAAAACTCAATATTCAATTGAATAATTGGCAAAAAGTGATATAATGTGTTTGTAAAATCGAGCGCAAATATGTGCCTGTCGACTATAGTTGTTTGCGAAACCAGTTAATACACGAAAAAAGTCCACATAACAATGCTCAACAATATTCCTTGCGGGAAGACCAGCGCGATATCTGATTATGCAGAAGCAGAATTACTAATTTACTGCTGCAATACGGATACAATTTGAATGACTCGATGGAAAGAATACAAAGCTTGTTGTTAGGAGAGAATGTCGAAATGGATACAAATCACATCGCTCAAGTACTTCAGGACAAAAAACTTCGAAAGCATTTGAATACAAAGATCAACCGTCAGTTCAAAACATGCCGGTATATTGGCGATATTGTAATAAGTGAGGACGAATATATCCTTCTTAAGGCATATCTTTGCAGTATTTGCAGAAAATATCTGAACACATCCGAGAGATATATCACTAGCCCAATTTTTGCGGTTGCGCTGGTTCAAATCGGTATTCATAAATATGATGGTCGGTTTTGGCCCCATGTTGAGCGAGAAATTGGCATGGAATTGCCGGGTTCATACCAGAAATGGATTGGACGCAGCTTCTATAAAACACTCGAAAAATACAACAAGTACAAAGTAGCAGAGAATGAAATGATGAACAATATTCTTCTGCACTGCTTTATAACAAACTACTATGCGAGCGACCTCTTTGATTTCGTTTTTGCATATTATCAAATAGACTTAGAGCGTGACCTTACGAGTAATAGTAAGGAAATGCGAGATTATTTGATGCAATCTATGGCGAGCGGTGAGAATACAGCCAGAGCATATAAAATCAAAAAGCACACATCTGATGCAGTCGCATTCAATACGAGAGGATGTAAAATTCGAGTTGGCAAAATTCTGCGGTTTATGGATAATGCTCTGTTTTATGGACTGTTCCCGAGAACATCACAGAATCGGATTGCTCAACTGTTTTGCAGGTGGGCTGACGAATCAAAGAAATTCGATCAAGCAAAGAAAGCTATTGCGGGATTAACCAAAAGAGGAGAAAAAAGATACAGTGCTCCGTATTTGCGTTACAATGGAAGTCAAAACCGTTTTGAGCTTGTCTTGCCGCCGCAGTATATTCACTTAGCAACAAATGAGGAGTTGCCAAACCTACACTGGAAAATTGCCTTTTCCAATGTTGAAAAAACTCTTGAAGCCGAACCGGAAAACTGTGTAACCGGTTGCAAAACGCAAATCATTTCCGATATTTACATTCCTTCTGATAATATTTTCGACAGCATCCGAATTGAACTTATCAAGAATGACGCAGAGATAATCCATAAGTTTACCAATATCCGAGCAGCGTGTATTCGTTTCTTTGATAACAATTGGGAGTTGATCCATTATACAGACGCTCTGCCGATTGGGGATGCGTTTGCATTTACACATACAGAGGATGCTTTGTATACAGATTCTGACGCTGTTTATAACTGCGAATATCTAAACGGGCTGAATCTGTACAGTATGGAACTGATTAAAGGGGATATTATTCGACTTCCCGATGGACGAGCTTTGCCGGTGGGGAGTGCGCTGGAAGACGGCCTTTTGAAAAACAACCTGAAAAATGGTGTATATGTCATGCGCGAAGGAGTAAAATACCCCGTTTTTTCCGCCGTTCCATCAATCTATTTTCGCATGTCACCTACTCAAGAGAGAGGAACACTGATTAGAATCAATGCGAAAAAATATCGCTTTGATATTGCAAAAGCAGTAAAATGTAATACGCAAGACAAAACCGATGAATATGGCTACATTCTTAAACTGTCCGACTATATTAAAACGGATGGTATTTTCCATGTGAATATAGATATTCCCAACTCCAGAAAAGCTAACGATTATTCTTTTGCAGTAATTAATCAATTTGATTACAAGTATGAGGACGCCCCCTTTATTTACAAAAAGGAGGGAAAAATCACATTCTCCGGCGCCGGCATGATCTTGGGCGATGAGCACTCTGAGCATATAGCCAACAACAGCTTTGTGTTTAGAATTGACCCCGATATTGATTACTTACCTTTCACTTATAAGACTGCTAACGAGAACCTGGCGTTGCATGTGTATCTTCCGGCCTTTAAGTGGAAATTTGACGATGGGGCTTGGCATACGGAAAAGCCAGAAGAAATATGGCACGCGGAATTTCCCAAGATGATTTATCTGAAGTTCCCGGATGATACCGTTTGCTTGGATATGCCTCCCCTGATGACGGATGATAACGAAGATGCGGAGTACAGCATAAAAGTTGAAAAAAACAAGGAAAAGCATCTTTTTGTCTGCGACACGCGAAAGATGTTATCGTGGTTTGGATTTGAGGATATTATCAGACCCTTGAGCCTGCACTTCGAATCGATATCGTTCGTGTTTTTGCGGGTTATCACACGCTGTTTCTTGGCAAACTCGGAATGTCAAATTGTTGAAGATCGTCCCAACCGAAAGTTATGGTTCAAGAGCAGTATTATTGGGTTTTCCGATTGTGTAGCCGATCTTTATTTAGATGGTATCCTGATTGCTGAAAAAGTTGAAGTGAAAGCGAATGGTTTTAAACTCAGCATTCCATTCACCAGCGGCAAATACCGAATTGAATACTTTGAAGCGGACGAGGAAGATGATTTTGGTGCACCCGATTATAGGTTATTTGACACTAAAGAATGTAATTATAAGAACACGAAAGATTTGAGCGGTAAAATAATTCAGATTGTAAGCGTTACTGAGCGTAGGCAGAAAGGATCCATTTTTTCTTCACCGGAATATATCCTCCGGGGAAATGTGACAGTTTCAAGTATTCAGGCAATCCCCAATGAGATAGATAGCTTTACTGGTGTTCTCTCGTGCGATACATTGACACTACTCCAAGTCAAAGTCACTTTTGAAAATCCAAATAATACGAAAGTGGGCACACTATATTTTTGGAGTGATGAAGAAGATGGGTACATTGAATTTATGTACGACAAAATAGAGGGCATCCTGGTGCTGTCTGAAGACGAAAACACCAGCTCATCGGAAGCTAAAAACAGATATTTGGTGCTCTACGAAGATAGCTACTATTACAATTTCCGTATTAAATAGAGAAAGGGGTAAGGTCGTGGCTTTTTCTCCTGTTACTGCATCTAAGCATATTAAGGAAAAATACTATCGATATTTAAAAACATCATTCAAAATGGGGGAGCCCTATAAAAAAGAATACGAAGCTCTGCTTGAAAATCAGGATGCATTTGCAAAAGGGCCCTACCTTGAAGTTACGGATGCTTTCGAAAAAGGCAAGTGTATTACAGAGCTAATAGAAGAAGGGATTCTCCCTAAAAGCTTTTCCAAAATCAACATGAACATGACCAGACCTCTGTATCTACACCAGGAAAAGGCCATAAGAAAGGTCGCAACCGAAAACAGAAATCTTGTCGTTTCAACAGGTACCGGTTCGGGTAAAACGGAAAGCTTTCTCATCCCCATACTTCGGGAGCTTGCAACGGAGGCCGAGGCAGGAACGCTTTGCCCGGGTGTTCGTGCATTACTTATTTATCCGATGAATGCCCTTGCTAACGATCAGACGGAAAGACTCCGTTCTTTATTGTCTAATTATCCGGAGATCAAATTTGGTGTTTATACCGGCCAAACAAAACAAAAAGATGCCGATGCAATTGAAGATTACAAATCACTAAATAACGGGAACCTACCGTGTGAGAATGAGTTTATCTCAAGAGATCAAATGATAGCGAGTCCTCCACACATTCTCATCACAAACTATGCGATGCTTGAATATCTAATGGTACGTCCGAGAGACAGTATATTCTTTGACGGGGAATTCGCAACGCACTGGAAGTTTATTGTTTTTGACGAAGCCCATGTATATAGCGGGTCAACGGGAATTGAAGTGTCCATGCTTTTCAGAAGGCTAAAAGCGAAGCTTGGTAATCAAAAAATCACTTACATTCTAACCAGTGCAACCTTGGGCGGAAAAGAGGATAATAAGCAGGTTGCAGAATTTGCAGAAAAGCTCTGCAGCGCACCGTTTGACAGCAGTGACATCGTAAGGGCTGATCGAATCATCCCATCAACAAGGCATGATATATCCGCCTTGCCGATTCAGTTTTACGAAAAGATTGCCGATGCAATTGATATGAATTGTCCTGATTCAGAAATCTTGGAAATTATCGGCAAAGCCAAAGAAGGGGTACTTGAAAGCGAGCTGTACGATTTAATCGTGCACGACCGAAATTATTGGAGAATACGCTCGTTGCTTTCCTCTCCAGAAACAGTAAGACAGGTAGCGGACAGCATGAACTGGACACAGAAACAATTGTCGGACTTTGTTTCCGTGGCATCATTGGCTGAGAAAAATGGTGGGAAACTGTTTGATGCCAGATATCATATGTTTTTGCGCGCCACCGAGAGCGTGTTTGTGACGCTTCCGCCCGACAGTCATGTCATGCTTCATCGAAGCACAAATAGATATGATATGGCTACGAACACAAGCTTTAAGGTGTTTGAAGCAGCTACATGCTCGTTCTGCGCCGCTGTTTATCTTGTTGGTAAAATAGAAAATGGTAAGTTGGAGCAATACAATATGTCTGACGACATATCGACAAAAGAGTTATTCCTTCTTGCAGATAGTGTTAACGACACGGACAACGACCACATATTGGAGGACGAAGGAATAGCGGCCGAGGCCTATCGTATTTGCCCATACTGCGGATCCATTCACAAGGATGGTGTGAAGACGCACTGCGAGCATATCACAACATCCTATGTAAAGGTATACCGTGTGAAATTCACGACGGAAAGACATACATTGACAAAGTGCTTGCATTGTGAAAATGTAAATACCGCCGGAGTCCTTAGAATGTTTTTTAGTGGTCAGGAAGCATCCACAAGCGTTATCGGAACGGCGTTGTTCCAGGAATTGCCCTCCTACAAAATGACAGTTCAGAAACATGATGCCGATGATGAATTTGGTGACGACTTCGGCTCTACTGAAATAATCAAAGAGAAAACAGCAAAGCAGTTTATCGCGTTCTCCGATAGTCGTCAGGCTGCCGCCTTTTACGCAAGCTATCTGAACATATCGTATAATGACATTCTCTATAAAAGGCTTATTGTAGAAGCACTCAAAAAGAGGGAGGCATCAGGCGGTCTGATGGTTCCGTCTTTTGTCGACCTGTTGAAGACAGTTTTTGAAAAAAACGATATCAAAGGGAGAACTTCGTTTGATGCTGATTCTGATTTTGGCATTCAAAAAGAGGCGTGGAAAGCGATTCTCGCTGAACTGGTGGACAGCAATGGAAATACTTCTTTATCGCATTTTGGCCTTATCGGAATTGAGACCGATGTTTCGGGAAGCTATAAAAAATATCACATCAACGAAAACGAATTCCGTTCGCTCTGCAGCATTTTTGCCGCGTCAATGATGACGGATGCAGCTCTAAAATATGATGCTCCGTTAAACGAAAGCGATTTGGAAGATTTTACTCATGGCGGAGCGGAGTATTCTTATACCGTTTCAGAATCTGGAAAACGGAAGAAGGCCTTCATTCCATCTAAAGCAGGACTATCTAATAAACGGGTCGATTATCTGCAAAAGATCACAAAAAAGAAGGGGATTGAGCTTTCTTTAGATGATGCAACGGACTTCCTGAAGCTGTTGTGGGACAAGGTTTTTGTACTCAGAGGCATAGTGGCTCGTGACAGCGGAACATCATATAAGGTAGACACCTCAAAAATCAGAATCACAAATTCCAAGCCATGGTTTATATGTAAAAAATGCAGGCGCTTAACCTGCCATAATATCGAAGATGTTTGTCCGACATACCAATGTGATGGTGAGCTGATACCAATTGATCCGTCAATTGAGTTTAAGGAGAACCATTACTACCGCTTATTCAATGATATGGAGATCCGAGATCTTCGTATTGTGGAACACACTGCCCAACTTGACCGGGATATGGCATATGAGTTTCAGAAGAAATTCAAGCAGAAAGAAATCGATATTTTGAGCTGTTCTACCACCTTTGAAATGGGTGTTGATGTTGGTAGCTTGGAAACAGTCTTCATGCGTAATGTGCCGCCGATGCCTTCTAATTACGCCCAAAGAGCCGGACGAGCAGGTCGAAGCAAGCAGTCAGCAGCGTTCGCACTGACATTTTGCAACAAAAGCAATCACGATTTCTCCTATTTTCATGATCCGGCCAAAATGATCAAGGGCAAAATAGCTCCGCCCAATTATGTTGTTGAAAACGATAAGATCGCAATTCGGCACCTATACGCATCTGCTATGAGTTTCTTTTGGAAAATTCATCCGGAATTGTTCAAGACGATTGGCCAATTCTTGCGCAAGAACGAAATGGGGGAAGACGGTTTTGAGTGCCTTAAAAACTATTTATATTCTGAACCAAGCAGCCTTCGTGACTATTTGACCACATTTTTGCCTGCGGTGCTGACAGAAAAATTTGATGTTGCCCATTTTGGCTGGGTAGCATCCCTTATAGGAGAAAAAGGCGTTTTAACTGAGGCAATTCAAATGTATCGATATGAAATTGACTTGTTGGAAGCTGTAAAGAAGCAACGCATAGAAAAAGGGACCTATGTGGACGGTATTATTCAGCGAATCGCCGCATATGAAAGGGAGGATATCCTTTCGTTCCTTTCGCGAAAAAATGTACTTCCTAAATACGGTTTTCCCGTCGATACGGTCGAGATGACGGTTACCGATGCAAAAAAAGGAAGAGGTTACGGACTTCAGCTTCAGCGCGACCTGTCTATGGCTATTTCGGAGTATGCTCCTGGTTCCCAAATAGTTGCAAATAACAACCTGATAACAAGCCGTTACATCAAAAAGATACCAAAAATCGGATGGAAAATGTACAGCTATATTCAGTGTGATGAGTGCCGCACTTTGAATATCAAGCCATTTGCCGAAGATGAACCGGGAAAGGATGGTATAACGGAATGTTGCCAATGTCATAAGAAATTCACATCATCTCCGAAAGTATTTTTGATACCGGCTCAGGGTTTTATTGCAGATGGAAATATGATTCGAAAACCGGGGCTCAAAAAACCGGAGCGTACATACAGAGGCGAAATCTCTTATGTTGGATTCAACAATAGTGTTCAAGAAAACACTTATAGCATTGGTAACGCCATCGTAAGTGTCAGATCAAGCCAAAATGATGAAATGGCTGTCTTGAATAAAAGCCCCTTTTATGTATGTGAGAACTGTGGATATTCTGAGGTCGATGAAAATCAATTTATCGGCATAAAGAAAAAGAAGCACAAAATAAGTAGTGGTTACCCGTGTTCAAATGAGCACCTACGGCTTTTTTCACTTGGGTATCGTTTTCTTACCGATGTTGTTAGAATTAGATTTGACAATTATGTTATCGAAGATTGGGAGCATGGGCTTTCCATTCTGTATGGGTTTCTTCGAGGTGCTTGCTCTTATTTGAATATCGAAGAAAATGACATTTCCGGTTGCTTGCAGTATGAACCTGTTGATGGACGACCCAATTATTCGATTGTCGTTTTTGACAACACACCTGGTGGCGCAGGTCACGCCAAGAGACTTGATAATGAAAATGCGCTTTATAACATTCTGACTCACACTTTAAAAATGATGAAAGGCTGCGTTTGCGGCGGAGAGGTGGGAGATTCTTCCTGCTATTCGTGTTTGCGCAGCTACAAAAATCAGAAATACCATGATTTGCTTAAACGAAAGCATGTAATTGAGTTCGTAGAACAAATTTTGGATGAGCGCATGTAAATTCATTTGCATTGTAGTACAAAGCCGGCAAGAATACTCTTACCGGCTCCGTGTTGTGTGCTCGGCACGCGTAATAACTTGGCGGTGAAAGTCCGCTACAGGCCTGGCAGTAGGAACTGTTAGCCGAAGACAAGGGCGTCCGCCGTGAGACGGAGTCTGAAAGAAGTCGGATGCGGAGACTTAAAAGTGTCTCTGCGGGCAAAACCTCGGTCTGACGAACAGAAACTGCATATAAGGCATTTTGAAACGGACGAGTTTCCAACACAAAACGAAGTCCAATACTGCCCGAATTTCAAGGTGTAAATACAGCAGATATATGAGGTGAAGGTGATTACGCTTACCCGAGGAGGTCTTGCAGGCGGGAAAAAAATTCCGTAGTAACAACGAACTGCAAGAAGTCAGCAGAGGTCATAGTACCGGGAAAAAATTTTTTTTCGGTAAGGACCGAACAATCATAAGTTCCGAGTAAGAAACTAAAGGAGGTCGGCTGGTCAACTAATGGTTAGCCTCCTACTCGATTATGCCTTATGTATAGATAATATCTGCCTCAACTATTTCAAATGCTCGGCTGCGGACATTATTTATCCGCCCGACCCATTCAATTTGGTCGTTGGCTTTCAGCGTTTCCGTAATGCCCTCAGCATCTGCC
This sequence comes from Bacillota bacterium, assembly GCA_029007865.1. Taxonomy (GTDB): domain Bacteria; phylum Bacillota; class Clostridia; order Christensenellales; family QALW01; genus UMGS1338. The sequence continues at coordinate 19,632 of JAQXIQ010000083.1, read as the reverse complement.
ATTTGCTTTACCAGCCGAAGGAAAAGCTCCTCTGCCTGCCGGTCAATATCCGCAAGATAGGCATTCAATTCGCCATTTGTCAGCAGATTGGCATATCGCACACGGCGATGCTCCTTGAGATAGCGGAGATGCCACTGTCCCCATACCCCGATTAGCGGATCTCCCTCCGGCTCATCATCTCCGGCAATCAGATAATAGTCGCCAACCAGCTCATACTTCAGCCCTGTGCGTTCATCTGTGACAAATCTTTCCATTGGCATAACCTCCTGTTCATTTTGCAATCATTGTAGCAGGAGGAATAACGGAAATCGAATGTGCGGATAGTAAAAAAGCGCCGTCTCGGGATCACTCCCAAGACGGTGCTTTTCTGTTGTGGCTTAGAGCGAACACTTCACGGCGAAGCCGCCGCTGAAGAAATAGGTGTTCGTCCAATACCTGCTTGGTGGAGATGAGGGGGGTCGAACCCCTTACCTCTTGAATGCCATTCAAGCGCTCTACCAGTTGAGCTACACCCCCACGGCTTTTTTATTATATCAAAACATGTACAAATGTCAAGTATTTTTATAGCTATCCGGGCTTTTTTATATGAATTTTGCAGAAGTTTATTGCCTGCGGCGTGGGCGCCGGTAATCAGTTAATTATTGCGGTGGCACATCGGTCATGTTATTGCGGGACGGCTGTTTTTTTGTTATAATAACGGTGTTTGGGAGTATGCGTGCAAATGCCGGGCGGCCCGAAAACGGCAAGAGCGCGTGATAAAGCAAAATATACACCAAAAGTAGATAAACAGGGTATATTCAATGTTTTATCTCCCGAAAGAATATACAAACAGTAGGTTTACTGTCAGGAGGGTTGAGGTTATAATATTATTAAAATAAAGTTGCGGGGCGGCGCTTGCTAGGCAAACGGCGCACGGTCTTTTCCGAAGAGTGAGGGTATAAAATGGATGCGGAAGGCATAGGCAGAACCATTGCTAAGTTAAGGAAGAAAAAGGGCTTTACTCAGGCGGAGCTTGCGGAAAAGCTGCACCTGAGCGATAAGACGGTAAGCAAGTGGGAAAGCGGCGCCGGATATCCCGGCATTACTCAGCTGCCCGAGCTTGCACGCATTTTCGGTGTATCGGTGGATTATATACTCTCTGCAAAAATGCGTGGCATAACGGTGGCGGGAAGCATGCTGGTGGACCTTGTAAAAACCGTTGACTGCTACCCTCAAAGGGGAATGCTTGCAGGAATAAGCGAGGTATCCCGTGCGGTGGGAGGGTGCGCGCCAAATACGGCGATAGACCTTGCACGCATTGACAGCACCATGAATATCAGCGTGCTGGGCATGGTGGGGGATGATGACCACGGACGGTACATAATCAATCAGTTTGCCCGCTACGGCATTGATACGCGCGGGATAAAGGTAAACTCGCGCAGTCAGACCGGCTTCAGCGATGTTATGAGCATCAGCGAAGGGGAGCGGACAATATTCCATTGCAGAGGGGCAAACAGCGAGTTTTCGCCGCGCGATATAGCACTGGATATGCTGAGCTGCCGCATACTGCATATCGGATATCTGCTGCTGCTTGACGAGTTTGACAAGCCCGACCCGCAGTACGGCACCGTAATGGCACGGTTTTTGCACGATGTTCAGCAGCGCGGCATAAAAACCTCGGTGGACGCAGTCAGCAACAGCACCGGGAATTTTGCCCGGGTTGTGCTTCCGGCGCTTAAATACTGCGATTATGTTATAGTAAACGAAATTGAAAGCTGTCTTATCTGGAATATCATGCCCAGAGACAGCGAGGGACGGCTTATCCCGCAGAATATACAGCGGGCCATGCAGGGGATGATAGACGCCGGGGTTCGGGACAAGGTTATCGTCCACAGTAAGGAGCAAAGCTTTTGCATGACCGGCCGCGGAGAGTTTGTGTCGGTGCATTCGTTAAAGCTCCCCTCAGGCGAAATAAAGGGCAGCGTAGGCGCCGGAGATGCGTTTTGCGCAGGCTGCCTGTACGGGCTTTACAACGACATGGACACAAAGGAGATGCTGGAGTTTGCTTCCGGTGCGGCGGCATCCAGCCTTTTTGCCGACAATTCGGTGGACGGCGTTAAGAGCAGAGACGAAATAGAACAGATGCTAAGGAAATATCCTAAGCAAAAATAAAAAAACGATAAAACAGGAATTTCGCCGCACACGGCGGCGAAAAACATAAGGAGGCAACAATATGAAAAAAAGTCAGTATATTGCCCAGACGCAGGCGGCGCTTGAGTATTACGAAAAGGCGCATATAATTCTTACGGATGAAGAAAAGGCCAGGCTTGAGGCGGCGGATTTCGGCCTTGGAGACTGGCGTAAGGTTGGGTTGCAGCTGCTTGTATACATAAATACCGAGAGAGTCTGTGCAAAAGAAATGGTGCTGCTGCCCGGGCAGACCTGCCCGGAGCACTGGCATGTAGGGGATGAGACCGGCCCCGGCAAGGAGGAGACCTTCCGCTGCCGTTACGGCAAGGTTTATCTGTACGTCGACGGCCCGGGAAAGAAAGAGGATGCACAGGCGGTTATTCCTCCCTCGGATGTTACCGTGTTCCACCAGATTGTGCTTAATCCCGGAGAGCAGCACACCATAATGCCGGGTACCAAGCACTGGTTCCAGAGCGGCCCGGAGGGGGCGGTCATTTCGGAGTTTTCCACAAAAAGCACGGACGAGACCGACGCTTTTACGGATAAAAGGATTGTCCGCATACCGGTAATAGAGGACTAGTAAATATTTGCGCGGCGGCGCATTCGGAAAGGATGCCTCCCCGGGAGGCAGGGTACAAAAAATGCTTTGTAATCTTAACGACGTGCTTACGGACGCCATGAAAAACAGATATGCCGTAGGATTGTTCAATACCACCGATACGGATTTGCTCCAGGCGGTTATTGAGGCGGCGGAGGAGATGAACTCGCCGGTAATACTGGGGACCGCGGAGGTGCTTCTGCCCTACGGAGAGTTAAAGCTTATTGCTCCGGCCCTTATAGCTGCGGCGCAGCGTGCAAGCGTGCCGGTGGTTGTGCACTATGACCACGGCCTGACCTTTGAGAGGTGCATGGAGGCCCTGAAGCTGGGCTTTACCTCGGTTATGTTTGACGGTTCTGCGCTGCCCCAGGAGGAAAACCTTGCACAGACGGCTCAGATGGTCAGGATAGCGCACGCCTTCGGGGCCACGGTGGAGGGCGAGATAGGCCATGTGGGCAATGCGTCCGACGAAGAAACCGCCGCGGCTTACACTACTCCGGAGGAGGCCGCGTTTTTTGCGGAAAGAACCGGCGTTGACGCACTGGCCGTTGCAATAGGCACGGCTCACGGAGCATATAAGAAAAAGCCCAAGCTCAGCTTTGATTCGCTCAGGGCGATACGCGCCAATACCTCGCTTCCGCTTGTGCTGCACGGCGGCTCCGGGCTCAGCGACGATGATTTCAGGACAAGCATTGCCTGCGGAATAAGCAAGGTGAATATTTTTACCGATTTGCTGCTTGCAGGACGGGCGGAGATAGCAAAATGCATCGCCGAGGGCGTTGATTATCTGGAGATGCGCAACCGCAAGGTGGCGGCGGTAAAAGAGGCCGTAAAGCAAAAAATGCGGCTGTTCCGCGGATAAAACAGCGGGAAAAGCGTTGAAAAGCGAAAAAAAGCATTGAAAAAGAGTTAAAAAAACCTTAAAAAAGCATTGAAAAAGAGTTAAAAACCCTCAAAAAAGCATTAAAAAACAGCAAAAAAACGGTCAAAAACAGCAAAAAAACGGCATAAAAATCAGCATTTTTTATGCTGTTTTTTATTTTTGGGATACTGCCGGCTGATGCTCATTGCTCCCAGAAGTCGGCCAGCAGGCTGCGGTATGAGATCTCCTCCTGCGACAGATAATGCGGCTGCCAGTTATCGGGCAGCAGGTCTATATAGGGCGGGCGGGCATACCTTGTGTCAATCAGCAGCACTACGCCGCGGTCGTTTTCGGTGCGGATGACTCTGCCGGCTGCCTGCAGGACGCGGTTAAGCCCCGGAAAAACATAGGCGTAGCCGTAGCCGTCCATATCGAGCCGGTCAAAATAGGACTTGATAAGATTGCGCTCCGGAGACAGCTGCGGAAGCCCGACGCCGATTATTATGGCGCCGATAAGCCGCTTGCCTGGAAGGTCCACGCCCTCGCCGAAATGTCCGCCCAGAACGGAAAAGCCCAGGAGGCCGTCCTCGTGCTCAAAGCGGTATATAAAGGCGTCGCGCTCCTGCTTGGACATATTAGGGGTGTGCACCACAAGACTGCTTTCCTGGCAGCCCGCAAGCCCGCGGTATGCGGCCAGCACCCGGTTAAGGAAGGCGTAGGAGGGGAAAAAGGCGATATAGTTGCCTTTTTTTGCCCGCACCGTGGTGCGTATGCGCTTGGCTATGGGGGTGTAGGCGTCCTCCCGCGCGGAATAGGCGGTATTTATGCCGTCGTCTATAACAACCAGCAGATTGTCGCTGTCAAACGGGGAGGGAAGCTCAAAGCAATAGCTGTTTTCGTCAGCGCCCAGCATGTGCATATAATAACGGCGGGGAGATATGGTGGCGCTGAAAAGCACGCTGCTGCGCGCCAGGGACAGCGCCTTGCGCACAAAGCCTCCGGTATACAGGCACAGAAGGCTTAAAGACATGGCTCCGTCATTAAGGACGTAGCAGCAATGATACTGCGGAGTAAAGCTGTCAAACACCATTATAAAGTCCGACAGCAGCAGGGAGAGCTCGTTGGCCGCGCCGGAGAGCGCGTGCCCCTGCTCGCTTTGGGCATTTATGCGTTCCAGCACCGCCGCTGCGGCGGCGTAGACGCTCGCCGGGGGCTGCTCCAGCAAAAAGCCCTGCTCCTCGCGGCCCTGGGTAAGCTGCAAAAGCTCTTTTTCCAGCTTTTTTACGGCGGACTGCAGCAGAGGCTGCTCCTTGCACTCGGCGCGCAGTTTTTTTAAAGCGGAGGGCCTCAGAGTGCAGGAGAAAATGTCGCGGGTGCGTTCCACAAGGTTATGTGCTTCGTCTATAAGAAATACGCTGTCCTTTTTGCTGTTTTGGAAATAGCGCTTTAAGCGGATATTGGGGTGGAAAACATAATTGTAATCGCATATAATACAGTCGCAGTACTGGCTCAATGTCAGGCTCAGCTCAAAGGGGCACAGCTCATACCGCTGTCCCAGACTGGCTATATATTCCGGCGAAAAGGAGTTTTCCCGCAGTATTGCAGGGAGATACTTATGCTGCTTTGTAAGATAATCCCGGCAGTAGGGGCAGGATTCCGGGTCGCAGGCGCGCTTTTCCATCAGGCAGGCCTTGTCCTTGGCGGTTATAAAAACGCTCTTTAACGGCAGGCCGCTTTTGCGGATGATATCAAGGGTGTTTACCGCGGACATTCCGGTCTGTGCCTTGGCGGTAAGATAAAAAATGCGCTTGCACAGTCCGGCGCCCAGCGCCTTGAGACCGGGGACAAGCGCCGCGGCGGTCTTGCCTGTGCCGGTAGGCGCCTGGACATACAGCGTGTTTTTGTTTTTAATCGCCATATAAACCTGGCGGGCAAACTCAAGCTGGCTGGGACGGTAGGAGGCAAACGGGAATTCCAGCCGGGCAAGGGCGTTATCGCGCAGGCGGCGGTGCAGGGAAATGTTATCGCTTATACGGCCGTAGTCGTCCACCAGCTCGTTAAAGCGCGCACGCAGCTCTTCAAAGTCTACGCAGCAGGTAAAGTCGCGGCTTTTGCCGCTTTGCATATTGTAATAGGTAAGGCGCAGGCTGACTTGCTCAAGGGAATTGTCCGAAGCGTAAATATAGCCGTATATCCAAAGCTGGGCATGATATGCCGGATTGTGATTCCATGTAAGCTCTTCAAGGGGCAGATATGTGGTTTTGATCTCGTGTATCTGGGGAATATCGGGCAGGACGCCGTCGGCTCTGCCCTCTATTACAAGAATGTATTCCTCTCTCTCGGCTTTTACCGAAAGGGGAAGCTCTTTTATATAGCCGGAGGGCTGTGCCTGCTGGAGACGGCGGTGAGCCGCGGCACCGTCCAGCGCACGGCGCAGGGACGCCCGCGCGCCGATAAGGTCGCCGCCCTCACAGGCATATTCGGCCAGCTCGCGCACGGATATTCTGATCTCAGGTTTCATTTCCACCACCGTTTTTATCCTCGGGTGCAGTGGATTCCGTCTTGTTTTTAAGGGCGCGCAGGCGTATCTCGGCACGCTCCAGAGCCCATATATGACGGCGTATTTCGTATATGTTGTTATCCTTTTCGGCTTGCTTGAGATGACGCTTTGCGCGCTCCAGAGCCTCGCGGGCGCGGGGCTCATCGATATCCTCCAGCCATTCTATGGACTGAACGAATATATATACCTGTTCGCCCAGAACCTCCAGAAAGCCTCCGGTGCATACCGAGATGCGCTCGGTGCCGTCTATTCCCACCGTGATCTCGCCCGGAACAAGAGGAGCCACAAAGGGCTCGTGAGAGCAGAGCACACCCATCTTGCCCGACGGAGTATACAGCGTGAGGGACTCGGCGGCTCCGGTATAAAACACATGATCCGGCGTTACAATCTCAAGAGAAAAGCTTTTCATGCCTTCTCAAGCTCCTTTGCTTTTTCCAGAACCTCATCGATATCGCCCACCATATAGAATGCGGCTTCCGGGATGTCGTCCACCTCTCCGTCCACTATGCGGCGGAAGCTCTCCACACATTTGTCAAGCGGGACATATCTGCCCTTGCGTCCGGAAAAGCCCTCCGCCATAAACATGGGCTGAGAGAGAAACTTCTGTATTTTGCGCGCGCGCGCTATTACCAGCTTGTCCTCCGGGCTGAGCTCATCCATGCCCAGTATTACGATTATATCCTGCAGCTCCTTGTAGCGCTGCAGAATCTCCTGGACGCTGCGGGCAACACGGTAATGAAGCTGTCCCACTATTCCGGGCTCCAGTATTCTGGAACCGGAATCAAGCGGATCCACGGACGGGTAAATACCCATCGCGCTTATGGACCTGGACAGCACGGTGGTGGCGTCAAGATGCGAAAAGGTGGTAGCGGGGGCGGGGTCGGTAAGGTCGTCGGCCGGGACATAGACCGCCTGCACGGAGGTTATGGAACCGTTTTCGGTGCTGGTTATGCGCTCCTCCAGCTCTCCCATTTCCTGTGCAAGGGTGGGCTGATATCCCACCGCAGAGGGCATACGCCCCAGCAATGCGCTTACCTCGCTTCCGGCCTGGATATAGCGGAAGATATTATCTATAAACAGCAGTACGTCCTTTTTCATGTCGTCACGGAAGTATTCCGCCATGGTAAGGCCGGTAAAGGCCACACGCATACGGCTTCCCGGCGGCTCGTTCATCTGTCCGAAGGCCAGCGCGGTCTTGTCCAGAGTGCCGGAGCCCGCCATTTCCCGCAGCAGGTCGCTGCCCTCGCGGGAGCGCTCGCCCACTCCGGTAAACACGGAGTAGCCGCCGTGCTCGGTGGCTATGTTGTGTATCATTTCCAGTATCAGCACGGTTTTGCCCACGCCGGCGCCGCCGAAAAGGCCTATCTTTCCGCCCTTGACATACGGGGCCAGCAGATCAATTACCTTGATACCGGTTTCCAGGATTTCGGTTTTGAAGGTCTGCTCGCTGTATTTGGGAGCTTCGCGGTGAATGGGACGGCGTTCTCCGGTTATTTCGCCCTTGCGGTCGATGGGCTCGCCTACAACGTTGACCGTGCGGGAGAGCGTTCCGGGCCCGACGGGCACCTGAATAGGGGCGCCCGTAGCGTACGCCGTCATGCCGCGCATCATGCCTTCGGTGGCGTGCAGGGCTATACAGCGCACCGTTCCGTCCTCAAGCAGCTTGGCGCATTCCAGCCAGACAGTGCGCTCGTTCATGGGTACATAAATGGCATCGTGTATGCGCGGAGGCTCGCCCTCAAAGTGAACGTCTACCACGGCGCCTATAACGGCGGACACTTTCCCTTTTGTTTGTTCCATAATATTGTTACCCGATGCGCTAAAAGGCATCCTTTCTCATGTATTGTGCGCGGCTATCCGTCAATAGCGCTTGCGCCCGAGACGATTTCGGTTATCTCCTGGGTTATTGCGCCCTGTCTTGCGCTGTTGTATTCCAGCTGCAGCTTGTCTATAAGCTCGTCTGCGTTGCGTGTTGCCTCGTCCATTGCCTGCATGCGCTTGCTGTGCTCGCTGGCATAGGCCTGTACGAGGGTTCCGTAAAGCATACCCAGCAGGTATTGCGGTACCAGCGCGGTAATTACCTCTTCCGGGCTGGGCTCATAGGTTATATCCGCGTCGCGGAAATCCGGGTCGTATACGACATCCTGAAAATCCTGTATCAGCAGGGGAAGCAGGCGGGTGGTGCGCACCTCCTGCTTTACCGAGTTGATCATGTGGGTATATACCACGATGGCCTCGTCGATAATGCCGCTGTCCATACGCTCCGAAATACTCTCCATCATGCGCCGGGCCGCGCTTATAGTGGGGGAATCTATTATATCGCGGTATTCAAAATCCACGGTGTAGCCCTCGCGCCGGAAGAATTCCGCCGCCATATAGCCTACCGTGATGAGCACTATGCCGGTCCGGCATTGCTTTATCGCATTCAGCGCTGCCGTGCATACATCGTGGTTGTAGCCCCCCGCCATGCCTTTATTTGAAGCGATGACTATAAAGCAGGTGGCCTTATTGCTTTCGTGTTCATGCTTGAGATACTTATGGGAATAATCCGGCATGTGGGACAGTATATGCTTTATGGCCTGACGCGCATGATTAAAGTAAAGCTGGTTACTCTGGTACATCTTCATTGCGCGGCGTATGCGGCTGGTGCTTATAAGGTACATGGCCCGGGTAAGCTCCACGGTGCTGTTGACCGACTTTATTCTTTTTTTGATATCGTATACATTACTCATTGCTTTGCGTCAGCTCCGCTACGGCGGAGGCAATTATTTCCGCTGAGGTGTCGCTGATTTTATCCTCATGGACTATTTCGTAGGGTACCTCCGGATGGAATTTATAAATGTGTTCCAAAAAACGGCGGAAAAAGCCGTGCAGAGCGGAGGGCTCCACGCCGGAGAGCAGATCCTGCGACAAAAGATAAAGCAGCAGGGATTCCTGTGCATAGGTGTAGTGCAGGTACTGTTCCTGCTTCAATGCCTCGGTAAGACGCTCGCCGCGCTTCAGGGAGGCTACCGTGGAGGCATCCAGATCGCTGCCGAACTGAGAGAAGACCACAAGCTCTTTATACTGTGCCAGCTCCAGGCGCATACTGCCGGAATATTTGCGCACACATTTGCCCTGCGCGGCACCGCCTACGCGGGAGACCGAAAGGCCGGTATTGATTGCCGGACGCATTCCGCTGCGGAACTGCTCCGAGTCAAGAAAAATCTGACCGTCGGTGATGCTTATGACATTTGTGGGGATATAGGCGCTTATATCGCCGCTCATGGTTTCCACGATGGGCAGGGCGGTAAGGGAGCCGCCTCCCAGCTCCGGGGTAAGCTGTGCAGCCCGCTCAAGAAGGCGGGAATGCAGATAGAATACGTCGCCGGGATATGCCTCTCTGCCCGGCGGTCTGCGCAGCAGCAGAGACAGGGTGCGGTAGGATACCGCGTGCTTGGAAAGATCGTCGTATATTATGAGGGCATCCATGCCGTTGTACATAAAGTATTCGCCCAGCGCGCAGGCGGAATACGGGCAGATATACTGCATGGAGGCGTTGTCCGAGGCGGTGGCGCATACTATGGTTGTATATTCCATGGCACCTTCCCGGCGCAGAAGCTGCTCCAGCTGTGCCACCTTGCCGGCCTTCTGGCCTATGGCGACATATATGCAGACCACCTGCTTGTCCTTCTGGTTAAGGATGGTATCCACCGCGATGGCGGTCTTGCCTATCTGGCGGTCGCCTATAATGAGCTCACGCTGTCCGCGGCCTATGGGTATCATGGAGTCGATGGAAAGAATTCCGGTCTGCAAAGGACGGGCGACCGGGCCGCGGTCGATTATGCCGGGAGCCGGACATTCGATGGGGCGGTATGCAGAGCATTTGATCTCCCCTCTGCCGTCCAGGGGCGCGCCCAGAGGATTAACCACACGGCCCAGCATTGCTTTGCCGCAGGGCATCTCCATTATCCGGCCCGTGCCGGCTGCGGTTTCTCCGCTGCGTATGTCGGCGTGCCCGGAAAAGACGGCCACTCCGACGCTGTCCTGCGCAAGATTCATGGCCAGCCCGAAGGCACCGCTTGCAAAGCTTATGAGCTCTCCGTTTTTAACGCCGGTCATATCGGAGACCTCGGCTATGCCGTCTCCGGAGGAAATAACGCTGCCTATGGCGTTTACGGCCGGTTCGCTTTTGAATTGGCTCAGCCGCTCCCGGAGGGCGGCGGTCAGATCCTGTGTTGTCATTACAATTCGTTCCTTTTAGGTTTGGTTTTAACCCGATATGCGCCGCAAGCGGCTATTCCTCGCTTGTAAGATGCTTTTTCATGGCGCGAAGCTTGGCCTGCAGGGAGTAATCCTCTATGCGGTCGCGGAATACCAGCTTCATGCCGCCTATAAGCGAAGGGTCCACCAAAAAAATTACGCCTTCGGTCTGGTATTTTTCCTGCAGCTCAAGCTGCAGCCTTTGCTGCTGCTGCGGCTCCAGAGCCACCGCGGTATAAACTATAAGCTCAAAGTTCATGCCGCTTTGCCTCCTCGAGGCTGGCTTCCAGCAGGTCCTGCTGCTCCTGAGCGGTCAGCTTTTTGGGCAGCACCGCAGAGGCGATATCCACCGCCAGAACGGCGGCGGCCTGACGCTGCTGCTCGGCGGCGGCGTCCACGGTTTCCTGAGCCTGTTTGCGAGCCTCGGCGGTTATCTGCTCGGCGTCCTGATGAGCGGCGGCGATTATCTCCTCGGCTTTGGAATGCGCCTGGGTCAGAATGTTGTAGCAGTCGTTCCTGGTCTTTTGCTCAAGGTCTTTTTTCTCCTGCTGGATCAGAAGGTTGGTGTTTTCCGCAGCGGCCAGGGCTTCGTCGGCGGCACGGGTCTCCTCCGCGACGGCTTCGCGGCGCTTAGCCATGAACTTTTTCATGGGCTTATATACCAGCAGCCTGAGTATGATAACCATTGCTATCAGGTTCAATATGTGCAGCCCTACATATAAAGGGTCAAGCAGTTGCTCCATAATAAGAAATCCCCTTAGTTATTTTCCGCTTATAATTATACAAACAGAATAAGAATTGCTACCAGAAGGCCGTAAATGGCGATACTTTCGGTAAACACCAGACCCAGCATGAATACGGTCTGGATTTTTCCGGAAGCTTCGGGCTGGCGGGCAACGGCTTCACAGGCCTTGCCGGTGGCAAGCCCCATTCCAAGTCCGCAGCCCAAACCGGTGAAAATTGCTATAGCGGCTCCTATTGCAGTCAGATCCATTTTTAATTCCTCCGTTAGTCAGTTGTATTTGCAGTTAAGTTACTCTGTAGCCTCGCCTATAAAGGTCAGGGACAGGGTGGAAAACACATAGAATTGTACGGCCACATGAAACAGCACAAAGTACAGACTCAGCACGCCCGGCACTATTGCGGCGATTATATCCGGAATCACCCACATATAAGCAACCTTGGTCCAGTTCATCAGCACCAGGTACAGCAGATCCATTACAATGTACCCAACCAGCATGTTGCCGAAAAGCCTGCAGGACAGACTTATCGGGGTGGAAAGGTCGCTTATGAGCTTAAACGGCGCCACATAGGGCTTGGGCTTGCCGTAAAACTTCAGCCTGCCGATAATGCCCTTTTCGCGAAGAGCGTAATAGTTGATAAGAACGAATGTGGAAAGACCGAAGGACAGAGTGGTGGTAAGGTCGGACAGCGGGGAACGCATACCTATCAGCTCCAGAGCGCCGCTGCCTATTATATAGGCGCCTACCGCCAGAATGTAGGGAGACAGGCGCTCACCCAGGCTGCCTACCGCACCCTTGGTGAATTTGTCCAGCATGTCTATCATATACTCAAACAGCATCTGCGTACTTTTCATTTTTCTGGCTTCCAGAGTAAAGCGCGGAAAAATAATGAACCGAAATATCAGGGCAAGAATGAGTATAAAGGCCAGAAGCACCAGCGCGCCCAGGTAGGTTTCGCGCACTTCAAAGGAGCGGCCGAATAATTCCAGAGTGATATCCTTTGGGAAAACATCTATTTCCACAAGCTCTCACCTCCTCAAAGGATATATTTCGACTCTTTATCTTATCACCGCAAATCAAAAAAACAAACAGCCGATTTTGGACGAATATCGGAGTTTTTTTAAGGTTTTAGCTTAAATGCGGCGATTATCTCCTCAACAAACCCAATATGTCCGCCGTTTGCTGTTTTTTAATTTAGTAAAGTGTTTTTGTAATAAAATAAACTATTTATGCCTTTATCATTGCCAAAGAGAAACGGAAGATACCGAAATCCTGTTTTTATGCGCTACGCGGCGGGGTTACGGAGCCTGAGGTGCGGAAAAGCAGCGCCTGAGAGAGAATCAGCGAATTCTGGGGTTGTGCTGCGGAATAAAAAATGATATAATTACAGTGCATTTATTTATACATTATATAATGGAGGACAGTATGGACATTTTTGAAAAGTGTATGCAGCCCTCTGCCGCGGACGCGGCCAGAGAGGCAGGACTCTATCCGTATTTTCACCAGATAGAGGGGAAACAGCATTCCGAGGTCATCATGCACGGCAGGCGCACCATTATGCTGGGCAGCAACAATTATCTGGGGCTTACCAGCGACCAGAGGGTAATAGACGCCGCAAAGCGGGCGCTGGACGAGTTCGGAACGGGCTGCAGCGGTTCGCGCTTTCTCAACGGCACCCTTACGCTGCACACCCGCCTGGAGAGAGAGCTTGCGGATTTTATGGGCAAGGAGGCGGTGATGACCTGGTCTACCGGCTTCCAGACGAACCTGGGAATAATAAGCGCGCTTTGCGGCCGTCACGACTGCATACTGTTTGACCGCGCAAATCATGCTTCCCTGGTGGACGCGGCAAGGCTTTCCTTTGCCAGACTTATGAAGTACGACCACAATGACATGGACCAGCTGGAGGAGCAGCTTAAAATGTGCGGCGACAAAGGCAAGCTGATTGTGGTGGACGGCGTGTTTTCCATGGAGGGAGATCTTGCCGATCTTCCGTCCATTGTGCGTCTTGCCCGCAAATACGGAGCCAGAATAATGGTGGACGACTCGCACGGCATAGGAGTCATGGGGGAGCACGGCAGAGGCACCGCAGAGCATTTCGGGCTGGAGGATGAGGTGGATATAGTCATGGGCACCTTTTCCAAGAGCTTTGCGTCGCTGGGCGGCTTTATGGCCACAAAGGCAAGAGTGGTGGATTACTGCATGCATGTCTCCAGGCCGTATATCTTTTCCGCATCCATACCGCCGGCTAATGCCGCTGCGGTGCTGGAAGCGCTCCGGATACTGCGCACGGAGCCGGAGCGTGTGCGCAGGGTGAGGGAAAACGGCGACTATATGCGCGCCGGATTTACGCGCCTGGGGATACCGCACGGAGACAGCATGGCGCCCATAATCCCCGTGCGTACATACACCAACGAGCGCACCTTCCTGGTGGTACGGGCGCTGCTGGAGAACGGAGTTTATGTCAATCCCGTGGTGTCGCCGGCGGTACCGGAGGGGGAGAGCATACTCAGAACCAGCTATACCGCTACCCATACAAAGGAGCAGCTGGATTTCTCCCTGGAGAAGTTTGACCTTGTGCTTAATCATTTGTACCCGGCGGAACGGTGATTTTGCTTTTCCGGTGTTCCGGCGGAAGAAAATGCTGAGGTAAACGGTATTATTGCTTAAAGGCTAAAGGCTCGCGGAAGCGAGCCTTTGCTTATAACGGATTTAGGGCGGCATACGCTTTGATGCCGGTGTACGCTGTGTGCTTTTGGAGCGCGGCGCATAAAAAAAGCCCGGTTAAGGGCTGAAAAAGCGATAACCTATGGCAATGCGGCGCCTGAAGCTCAGCCGGCGTCGGAAGGCCGGAACGAGGCGGCAATCTGCTCCAGGACGCTGTCCGGGATGCTGTCGCTCAGCACAAGGTATTCGGTGCCGTTGGGGCCGACGAAAAAGCTAAGAAAGCGGTATGTTACCAAGGTGCTGCCGGAAAACACATAACTGCCCTTGGCCGCGCCGTTCTGATATGCGGTATAGGTCAGGGTCTTTTTTAACACAAGGGAGGCAAACGCCGGATTTGTACCCTTGGAGCCGCGGTATTCCGCAATTGCGGGGTCGGAGCTGCCGGGAAGCGAGATGCTCACAAAACCGTTTTCGTCGGTTGTAACGGTGTAATCGTCGGGCAGGGTAAAGCAGTAACTGTCCAGCACGGTTACATTGCCGCCCTTTTGAGCCTGGGTACACGCGGCAAAGAGCATAAGCAGCATCAGAACAACGGAAAGCAGTTTGAGTTTTTTCATTGCAGGCAACCTTTCTGCGGGCTATGGCGGCAAAACGCCGCGACATACGGCCCGATACATAGATTATATATGCCGGAGCGGCAAAAGTCAACAGGCATACGGCGGGGCGTTATTTATCCTCGCGCGGAGCGGCGGCTCCGGCGTTTTCGGCGGCGCGCACGCTTCCGCAATGCCGCAGAAATGCGGTCAGCTCCGTTATGCACCGCTCCGGGTCGGTCAGATAGCTCATACCGTGCCCTGCACCCTCCGTCCAGATCGCTCTTTTATATGCCGTGCAGGCGTCATAATTGCGCTTGCCCATCTCTATGGGGACGAATTTGTCCTCCGTGCCGTGGACAAACAGCACCGGGACTTTGCAGCGAGCCATCATTTCGGGGCCGGATACCTCATCAGGGGAAAAGCCGGCGATACTTTTGATCAAAAATGCTTCTATATTCATAAGCGGAAAGGCGGGAAGCCGGAAAGCCGTCCGGAGAACATGGCGGAATATTTCCTCCGGCGAGGTAAAGCCGCAGTCGTCTATTATGCCCCTGACGCTGCCGGGCAGAGGAAGCCCGCCGCAAAAGAGCACGGTAGAGCCTCCCATGCTTATTCCGTGCAGAAAGATGTCGCCGCCGTATTTGCCCTCAATGAACCTTGCCCACTCGAGGCAGTCCCGGCTTTCCTTTACGCCGAAGGTGATGTATTTGCCACCGCTTTGCCCGTGCGCACGCTGGTCGGGCAGCAGGATATTGTAGCCGTTTTCGTGGTAAAAGGGCAGTATGCAGGCAAAATCGTTATCGCAGCTGCTGTGAAAGCCGTGCATCAGGATAACGGTGCCTACGGCGTCGGGGGCGGGCAAAAAGCGCGCGGAAAGCTCCAGGCCGTCAAAGGAAACTATGCTTTCGCGCTTAAACTTCTGAGCACGCATCCATTCGCAGGCCGCCTTTATTTTGCCGGCGTGCTGAACCCACGGATCCTGGCCTTCCATTCTCGAGGTCGTTATTACTCCCTGATCATGCGGCTTTTGCCGGCACAGGGCGATGCGGAAGAAAAACACCGCCGCCGCGGCAAAAGCTATCAACAGCAATATAAGGGCAGCGCATAATATCCAGACGAAAACCATAAGATTCTCCCCGAGCAGTACGGTATGGCGGCATATTCCGCCATTATTTTATAGCATTATAACTCAAAAAGAAGCTTTTTTCAAGCTCCGGGCAGCAATTCAGGCAATTTGGTATTTACAGTTTTTTAATTATGTATTATCATGTATAATGATACTGCGGTTACAAAGCAGAAAAACAAATGCTATTATTAAGGAGCTAATACATAATACATGGGGCAGGAATTTATCAATAAAACTCTGGGCAAGGTGATGGAGGAGCTGGCGTGTCGCTATGAGGATAAAAACGCCGTGAACTATACCGACCGTGACTATCGCCGTTCCTGGCGGGAGTTCAATGACGAGTGCGATACGATCGCCCGCGCCTTTATGGCCTTGGGGATGAAAAAGGGAGATCATATAGCAATATGGGCAACAAATGTGCCGGCGTGGCTGCTGACTTTTTTTGCCGCGGCAAAAATGGGCGGAGTGCTGGTGACGGTAAACACAAACTATAAGGTTTTTGAGCTGGAATATCTGCTGAGGCAAAGCGACACAAACCTTCTGGTAATGATAGACGGTACAAAAAACAACGACTATATCGAATCCATAAATAAGCTCTGCCCTATGCTGGCAGGCAGCAAGCCGGGGGAGCTTAACAACCCTATGCTGCCCTGTCTTAAAACCGTGGTATATGCCGGAAAGGGCGAATGCCCGGCGGGCATGGTGGCATGGGACAGCCTTTACGCCCTTGCGGAAAAAACGCCCATGCGGCAGTACCGCGAGCTTACCGACAGCCTGGACTGCCATGAGGTGGTAAATATGCAGTATACCAGCGGCACGACGGGCTTCCCCAAAGGGGTAATGCTTACGCATTATAATATTCTAAATAACGGTAAAGCCATAGGGGACGGCATGAATTTTACCGATCAGGATAAGCTCTGCATTACCGTGCCGTTTTTCCACTGCTTCGGTATGGTGCTGGGGCTGATGGCCTGTATCACTCACGGCACCAGCATAGTGCCCGTAGAGGTATATTCGCCCACAAAGGTCATGCACGCCATAATGACGGAGCAATGTACTGCCGTTCACGGCGTGCCCACCATGTTTATCGCCATGCTGGAGCATCCGGATTTTGAGAGCTACAGCTTTCCGCGTCTGCGCACCGGCATTATGGCGGGATCTCCGTGCCCGGTAAAGGTGATGCAGGATGTTATTGATAAAATGGGCATGAAGGAGATCATAATTGTGTTCGGTCAGACGGAGGCGAGCCCGGGCTGCACGCTTACCAGCACTACGGACAGCGTGGAACGCAGAGTAAACACCGTAGGACGCGCCTTCCCCGGAGTGGAATGCAAAATAATCAATCCGGAAACCGGAGAGACCGTAGGCCCGGGCGTTGTAGGGGAATTCTGCGCGCGGGGCTATAACATAATGAAGGGCTATTACAAAATGCCCGAGGCTACCGCTATGGCAATAGACAAGGATGGCTGGCTGCATCTGGGAGACCTTGCGGTGGTGGACGAGGAGGGCTACTACAAGATTACCGGCCGGATGAAGGACATGATAATACGAGGCGGCGAGAATATATACCCCAAGGAGCTGGAGGACTTCCTGTATACCAACCCAAAGGTTAAGGATGTGCAGGTTATCGGCGTACCCAGCAAGCAATACGGCGAGGAGGTCATGGCCTGCGTGATATTGCGCGACGGAGAAAGCATGACCGAGGAGGAGGTAAAGGACTACTTCCGCGCCAGTATGTCGAGGCACAAGGTGCCGCGGTATGTCCGGTTTATGGACACTTTTCCCATGACGGCAAGCGGAAAGATACAGAAGTTCGTGCTCCGGGAGCAGGCGGTAGAGCTGCTTTCCCTGCAGGAGGATGCCGCAATAGTGACCGCCTGACGCAGCGTTATTATACAAGGCATACGGAAATATAAGATATAAGGGCGGCCGCGGGAGTATTTGAGCGGTACCGCCCCATCGGGACAAAAAAGGAAAGGAGCCCTTTGCTGCGCGCAAAGGCAAGGTGTTTAACATGAAGCTGTCATTTTCCACACTGGGATGTCCCCGCTGGTCATTTGACGAAATGCTCACGATAGCCAAGGATCTCCATATCGACGGTATAGAAATACGCGGACTGGGGCGGACGATGTATGCGCCCGACATGGATATATTCTCCCCGAAGAATATTTCCGCAACGGCGGCAAGGCTGGCGGAAACCGGGCTGTGCATACCCATACTGACCTCCGGGGCTTACTTTGCTCACGCCGGGGCGGCGGACAATTCGGTGGGCGAAGCGTGCGCCTATATTGACCTGGCCGAAAAGCTGAACGTACCTTATATAAGGGTCATGGCGGAGCCTACTCCGGAGCCGGGCAGCGGCGATTTGCGCCTGGCGGCGGAAAAATACGCTCAGGTGTGCGATTATGCCCGCGGGACAACGGTAACTCCGCTTATCGAAACCAACGGCTTGCTGGCCTCCGGTGAGGCAATGCTGGAATTCCTGAAGCTTACAAACCGCGACAATGCGGCGGTCCTGTGGGACATTCATCACACGGTGCGCTATTTCGGCGAAGCGCCGGAGACCACGGTTAAGCTGCTGGGCAAATATATACGGCATGCGCACATAAAGGACTCGGTTATGAAAAACGGGGCCGTGGAATACCGGATGATGGGCTACGGTGACATACCCGCACAGGATGCGCTCAAGGCGCTGTCGGCGGCGGGCTATGACGGGTTTATTTCACTGGAATGGGTCAAGCGCTGGAATCCCGACCTGGAGGAGCCCGGAATCGTGTTTGCTTATTTCTGCACATATATGAATTATCTTTTATCCATACTCTGAGGGGTTTTGGGCGGCAGACTATGCCGCAGGAGACCGCGCGGGGTTGAGGCGGCCGGCCGGGGTATGCCGTTTTGCGCGGCCGCAAAGCCGGAGGCGGCATGATAATACAAGCCCTGTATTTTCCGCTAGCCAAACGCCGATATATGTTATATAATATACAAAAATAATATCGCCTTATCAAGAGCAGCCGAGGGACAGGCCCTGTGACGCTGCAGCAGCGGTGCTTGAGCACTGTGCTAAATCCTGCGGAGCATTCCGGCAGATGAGGTTTTTCCGGCCCGTCTGCGTTTGCGCAGGCGGTTTTTTGTCTGACGGGCGGTTTTATGTAAAATCCACATAAGGAAGTGTAATATAATGAGACTTTTTTCCAGCGAATCCGTTACGGAAGGTCATCCGGACAAGGTATGCGACATTATAAGCGACAGCATACTGGACGAAATACTGAGGCAGGATTCAATGGCGCGTGTAGCCTGCGAAACCTTTGCCACCACCGGAATGGTCACCGTTATGGGCGAAATCAGTTTTAACGGCAATATTGACTATGCAAAAACGGTGCGCAATGCGCTCAGAGGCATAGGGTATGACAGCGCCGAGGCCGGCTTTGACGGCAATACCTGCGCGGTGCTGCTGAGCATAGACGAGCAATCCCCGGATATTGCCATGGGCGTGGACGCGGCGCTGGAGAGGCGCGGCGGTGAGCTGGACGAGCTTGCGGGCACAGGAGCCGGAGACCAGGGTATGATGTTCGGGTATGCCTGCACCGAAACCGAAAGCCTTATGCCGGCGCCCATCGAGTTTGCTCACAGGCTTACGCGCTGCCTTGCACTGAGGCGCAAGAGCGGAGAAATGCCCTTTCTGCGGCCGGACGGCAAAAGCATGGTGACGGTGGAATATGACGAGCAGGGCAATATCGTTTCCATACCCACGGTGGTGCTGTCCACCCAGCATTCCCCCGAAATATCGCAGCGGGAGCTTACCGAGGCGGTGGTGGAGAGGGTAATAAAGCCGTCGCTGCCGGCAGAGCTTATTAAAAGCACCAGATATCTGGTCAATCCCACCGGGCGCTTTGTAGTGGGCGGCCCTCACGGAGATACCGGGCTTACCGGACGGAAGATAATCGTAGACACCTACGGCGGGTATGCCCGGCATGGCGGCGGAGCATTTTCCGGCAAAGACCCGACAAAGGTGGACCGTTCCGCCGCTTATATGGCCCGCTATATTGCCAAAAACATTGTTGCGGCGGGG
>JAQXIQ010000082.1 GCA_029007865.1 Bacillota bacterium | reverse complement strand
CTTGCCGGCGCGGGCTATCTGCCCTGCCGGGTGCGCGCATATAACGGAAAGCGCTTTGTGATTACTCCCTGCGGGTTTGAAGACGACTCAGGCCTTGAGGCGGCACGGACGCGCATATCCGGCGTTATAGGGGAAGCGCTGTCCGAGTTGTCCTTCAGCCGTTAAGAATACCCTCTAACATTTTCAGCTTTTCCGCATCCACCGCGGAAAAGCTGTCTTTTTTTGTCCTGCCCAGCTGCTCCAGCTTGGATTGCCCGAGCGAGTGATATGAAAACAGCGACCACTGCCTGCATCCCGGAAGAACAGCTTTTATCCGTTTAAGCAGCATTACATCACGGGGAGTATCGTTTACTCCGCGTATTATTATGGAGCGTACGCTGTAATTCATGCCCAGGGAATCCGCAAGTTTAAGATTGTGCATAAGCTGCTCCATGTTTTGTCCGGTGTTGCGCTTGAGGCGCTCCGGATCTCCGTCCTTTACATCAAAGAGGATGCTGTCGGTGTGCGGAGCTGCGCTCAAAAGAAAGTCCGGAGCAAAGCACCCGGAGGTTTCCAGGCAGGTGTTGAGCCCGTATTGCTTGCTTAAGCGCAGCAGCTCCACGGTGAATTCCGGCTGAGCGCCCGGCTCCCCTCCGGTGACTGTGATGCCTCCGTCCGTGCCGTAAAAGGGCTTATCCGCAAGAGCGGCAAGCACTGCGGACTCGGCTTGCACATATCTGCCCCAGACGGTGAGAGCGCCGTATCCGCAGAGTTCCGTGCAGCGCATGCAGCAGGTACAGCCCGTAGCGTTAAAAGCATGGACGCCGTTTTCTGCGGTGTGACAGGGGCATATCCGGGTGCAGGCACCGCACAGCGTGCACATGCTTTTTATATACCGCACCTGTGGCCGCGGTGAGTTGGTTTCGGGATTGTGGCACCACCTGCAGTGCAGAGGACAGCCCTTGAGAAAAACCGCGGTGCGGATCCCGGGGCCGTCATGCACGCAGAAGCGCTGTATGTCCGTTATGCAGCCTTTCATTTCCGTAGCTCCTTTGGGTTTTGTGCCGGGTTATTCAAGGGTATGCGAGGTGCGCTCTATGATGGTATCCTGCCACTCCCTGGACAGAGTTATAAAGCGGGCGGACCAGCCGGACACCCTCACGGCAAGGGAACGGTAGGCGTCCGGGTTTTCCTGCGCGCGGAGCAGTACGGAGTTATCTATGGTATCCATCTGCATAAAGAAGCCTCCCAGCGACACAAAGCCGTCTATAACCGACCGCACTATAGCGGTTTTATCCGTGTTTTTGAATACCGACGGGTCAAACTTGACATCCAGCGCCGTGCTGCCGGCCAGACGCTCAAGAGGAAGGGCGCAGTGGGCCCGTATAACGGCGGTGATGCCGGATATATCCGTGCCGGGAGTAGGGCTTCCGTTACCGCTGAGTATATCCCCGTCCCGCATACCGAAGGCGTGTGCGCCACGCTGATGACGCCATTCCGTCTGGCGGCCGAAGGTGCTTATTCCGGCAGGAGAGAGCATCCCTCCGGGGTTGGAAGACCTGTCGCGGTCGCATATATCGGCATAATCGTTTGCAAGACGCACAGCTATGGCGTCCGCTTCCGGCGAATCGTTGCCCCAGTATTTCAGGTTCAGAGCTTCGCGTCGCTGCCGTTCAAAGCCGGACCAGTTGCGGCGCAGCATATCGGTATATTCCTCCAGGGTATATTTTTGCTCGTCAAATACAAAGTGCTTTATGGCAAGCAGTGCGTTTACCGTATCGGCAAAGCCTCCAAAATGGGGAGAATCCACATTATATTCCGGGCCGAAATAATAGTACGGCATGCCCTTTTGCACGCAGCCCGCGGTAAGCAGCTCGCAGAAGGGAACGGGCGGGGCTCCTTCATAGCATTTCTTATTGAAATTGCTCCGTATTCCGTCTATTACGGTGGCGAGACGGTCAATGTAAGCGGAATAAAGCTCCTCAAAGTCGGCATAAGCCGGCGTCTGAGGCTTATCCAGCGCAAGCGCGCCGTACTGCAGTATTGCATAGCCGTCAAAGGGAGTATAGGAGAACCAGGTCTTGCCCGGTATCTGTACCTCCCAACAGCCGTCATTGGCAAAGCATACCGCGTCGCTGTGCGGATAGCCGCAGCTCTCCAGCGCCTTTATAACGGTGCTCTCGTTATAGACCGCCACTACGCCTCCGCCCAAAGAGGTATTAAGTGCAATAAGCTCATAGATCTCATCGGGGGTTTGGCTGTTTATCCTTACCGCTATGGGGAAATCGCTTATGGGCAGCTCTGCGGTGATCTCCAGAATCAAACGGGTTACCGGGTTTGAAATATCCTCTCCGGATTCGTTTATGCCGCCCAGCACTATGTTCTGGTAATGCTGAGCGTCACCGGTAGCCTGCCATGTAAGATGTATCCATTCGCAGCCCTTTATCATAAAGTGCGCAAGCTGTTCCTTTGCCTGCGCCGTATCGGTGCGGCCCGCTTCAAGGTCGGCTTTGAGGTACGGCCACAGATATTCGTCCATTCTTCCAAGCCCCGGCCAGTTTGCGGACAGCCGCGCAAATGCAAACATAAACCACAGGCTTTGAAGCGCCTGATAAAAGGTTTTGGGAGGCGCAAAGGGGACGGGAGCCAGGTTATCCCGTATCCGGCGCAGGCGGCAGTCGTCCGGGGCGGCGTTTATCATGGTGTCAAGGGCGTCCATATACCTGCCGTGCCAGACGCGCAGCGATTCCAGGCAGTTTTTTATGCTCAGCAGCACCTCGGTCTGCCTTTCGTCGAGGCTTTCCGCAAGGCGGCTGTTAACCTCGGAGGCATATGCATCAAGACCGGCGTGCAGAGCGCGGTCAAAGCCCATGGTGACATGGTTGGCGCCCCAGCCGAAAATATATTCGCCCTTGTACTTGGCAGGCACTACCGGGCGTATCGCGTCGCCCAGGGATGCGCTGCCCGCAAAAAGCTCGCCGTCGTTTATATACACGGGGCATTCTTTTACTATTCTGTCAAGCACGGCGGTGTATTTTTCTCTGGGACTGAGGACATCAAAGCCTTCGGTGCCGTCAAGAGTGACATAAGGTGTTTCCATAGCGCGGCGGCCGAAAAAGCCGCTGAGGGCTTTGGCGCAGAGCTCACGGGTGGATTCGCTAAGCGTTACGGGACGAGTCCCGGATGCGCAGGGGAAGCTGACCATAAACTTAAATTCCTTTCGCTTTGTTTTCTGTAATAATTATAAAAAACGGAGCAAAAAAAACAATTGCCAATACTCTATGATTTTTGTACAATACTATCAAAGCTTGAGTGTCGCCATGCGGGCGCGTCTGAAAGAAGGGCTGAGAATATGAAAATAAGCATTGATTTTTTGTATAATTATTACGGATTCGGCGCATGGGACGGGCAGAGGGAAGTCAAGCGTCTGGAATGGCTGTCGGTGGTGGAATGCATCAAGGGGAGGTATGTTTATTCCTGCGACGGCAGACCGGCGGTTACGGTGGGACCGGGTGAATTTTTTATAGCGCCGGCGGGTGCGCTGCAGGATATCACGCACAGAACGGACGGAAACGGCGAGTTTGAATGCCGGTATGTGTTTCTTGATGCCGTTATGGAGGATGTATGGCACCTGGATAAGCTGTACGGATTTCCCGATAAGCTGCCGGAAGAATTTAATGAGGAAATGCACGGCCTGCTGCTTAAGCTGCACGGGCTTGCGAATGAAGAATACTGTAAGCGCATGGCCTGTGCTTACGGCATAACGGATATACTGCTGCGGTGCGGGAGCAGGAACGAGGTGGACGGAGAAATCGTGGCTGCGGCGCGGTATATCCGGCAGAATATAAGCCGGCATATAAGCGTGCAGGAGCTCTGCGATCTTTTGTGCCTGTCGCAGGCAGGACTGTTCCGTATGTTTTCGCGAAGCCTTAATTGTACTCCGGTAGGTTATATAAACTCACTCAGGGTTGCGGAGGCGGCAAAAATGCTTGTTTCCTGCACCGAAAGCATAGAAAGCATCGCGGTAAAGTGCGGCTTTGAAAGCCAGGCATATTTTACCCGCGTCTTTAAGAGAATAAACGGTATGACGCCCGGACAGTACAGAAAAGCCGTTACCGGATAACGGCAGCGTTTTCCGCTATGCGGAAGGCGGCAAAGTAACGCTCCTCCGCGGGTATCCAGCGTGTTAAAAAGTCCTGCAGCTTCTCGGGGCAGCGCTCCGCAAGCCGGCTGTGCTGAAGCGACGGGGATATGTCAAAAAAATAGGACTGCGTGTAGTACCTGCCGAAGTCGGGGTGCAGGCAGTATGCGCCCTCCACTATGACCGGAGCGCCGGCAGGTATATGCACCGTGCCGGTATAGTCCATGCTTTTGCAGCTGAATACGCGATAGTTGACCTCAAGACCCTGCGCAAGCGGCATGGCGACCTCGGTCAAAAAGCGCTCGCTGTGTATGTTGCCGCCGGGAAGGGCAAGACGTTCCGGAGTCCGGAGGTCGGGAGGCAGAAAAAAGTGGTCGGCGTGTACGGTATAAAAGCCGAATGCCTCCATGCGAAGCGCAAAGGTGGTCTTGCCGGAAGCACAGCGCCCGTCAATGGCTATGACCGTGCCGCTTACAGCCTGCCCGGCAAGGTACTGCGCAAGCTCAGCCTGCTTCATGCGTTTTCCTTCCGACCGCCTTTACGGCAAGCATAAGGGGTACCACTACAACAAGCTGCAGCAGGATTCCGGGCCACGGGGTGATGAATGCGGAGGAAAGAAATATCTGCAGAGAGTAGGCGCTGCCCGCGGCGGAGTACAGAAGCCATGCGGCCAGCCCGTATATAAGCCTGCCGCCCAGCATGGCAAGCACAAGGGAAATGTAGGCAAAGTGGACTTTTTTGGGCAGCAACCGGTAAAGCAGACCCGAGAGCAGGCCGTAGCCCGCCAGCTCAAAGGCCATGGCCAGCGCTACCGGAAACATCGGAGGCATTCCCAGCATAACCGAGCGCAGCAGCGGGGTAATAAAGCCCGCCGCAAGCCCGTAATACGGGCCGCATATAAAGCCGCACAGCAGTACCGGGATGTGCATAAGGCACAAAATCTGTCCCAGCTTCTGGTTCTGGAAGGTGATAAAGGGGAGCAGTATGCCAAGAGCAATAAAGACTCCGCAGTATACCAGATCAATTATGCTTTTTTTCTTCATCTTCATCTTTTGCTTTCTCCGATTTGTCTTTGTTTGCAAAGAATGCCTTTGCGGCGATAATGACTCCGGCGGCCGCAGCGGCGCAGGAAAATATCAAAATGGCCGTGTTGATTATTCCGGGTTCCGCCTCGGAGATGAGTATCTGCATAAGCTAACCTCCGTTTTAAGTTTCCGGGCCGGGAGATATCCGCGCGGACGCTACCGCTGTTTTGCGGGCACGCAGGTGTATTTATCCACCATTAAGCAGGGCTGATAGGATAACTTAGCCTTTCTCATCCCTTCGATGCCCATATCCTCGCAGCGGTTTATATACTCCGTGTCGGCAAACAGGTTACGTACCGTGTCGCGGTTTATCACCTGAAACAGCCCGTTATACTCCGGCAAGGCCTTCTCTATAAGTATTACGGCGCAGTTGCTGCCCGTCTTTTCCCCTATGCTGAAGGCGGTGACCTCGCCGCTTTGCAGTATCACTCCGGCGCGAAGCTGCAGTGCGTCGTAGTTAAGGAGCGCCTTTTCGATGGCGGCGCTTTCGGCGGCGTCGCCGCTGGGGCTGCCGTCCAGCCATTTCTGCTGCAAAAGCATACATTGCCGGAAATAGCGGGGCTCATACGGGACAAAGCTGTATTCATGCTGCCGCTCAAATGCGTTGATGTGGTTGCGCTTCTGATGCAGTTTTTTGCCTGCAAGGGTGATCAGGCTTTGGGTTGAATATACATATTCGCTGTTGTCCCGGTCCGGAATAAAGAGAAATCTGCCCGGGAAATACTTCTCTATGGCGACTTTTATTTCGGGGCATACATAGCGCATACAAAAGTCCGGACAGAGAGCAAGCATTTCCTCCATTGCGGGAACGATGTCCGCGTCGCTGCGGAGGATGGGGGACACAAAGCAGGGGCTTCCGTCGGGACGGGCGCGAAACAGCAGATAATTGTCACGCAGGCATATTTCCGTGCCGTATTGCTCCTGCCACATGAAGCCCTGAGCAAAGGAAAACTTGCTGTTGGGACTTGTTACCGGGAAGGACAAATATGCGTCTCTGTGACAAAGCGAAAGCGCCTCAAAACCGTGTTGCAACATAATAAACCGTCTTTTCTGTTTGTTGTGATAAATTATAATGTAATTCTTATTATTGCGCAAGCGGAATGTTGTGAGCTGAGGTTTATAACACGGGCGTAATACTGTATGCAAAATGCGGAAAACGGGTTCTTGCTGTTATCCGGGATAAAAAAGCCGTACCGCGGGTTATCGCGGTACAGCCTGTAAATGCTTTTAATAATGACGGCACGCCCGTTATGCTGCCGGAGCATCCTCGGACTTCTTCGGTGCTTTTCCGGCGATAAGCTCGCGCAGGGGCTTTACCGCATAGATTACGGCGCAGCCCGCAAGGTGTATGATAAGCTCGGGGATCATATAGCAGCCGTTGTACACAAGGGAATAAATGCAGGCAAGGCCGGTGCCGGAGAAGCTGTTCATGACGCTGCTGCACAGCTCGGGCGCCACTGCGGTAAAGGCTTCGGGGTCTGTGAAGAACCATTCGGCGTAGCTGCCCCACAGTATTGCGCCGCTTGCCCAGTGAGCGGCAAAGCGAAGCAGTACGGCAAGAGCGGCGCCCAGCAGAAGGGCGACCAGACCGTTTTTGCAGCATTTTCTGAACACTCCGCCCAGACCCAGTACCGTAAAGGCAACAACATAATCAAACGCCGCCATGAAGAAAACATCCCAGCCTTCCAGTCCGGCAAAGGACTGAGAGAAGGTGATGCCCAGCAGCATCTGCAGCAGGGAGTAGGTGAAGGCGGTAAGCAGACCCCAGCGGGTGCCGTACATATAGCCCACTACGATAATGGGGAGCATGGAAAACAGGGTTACCGAGCCGCCCCAGGGCATCTTCCAGATCTTGAGCAGCGAAAGTACCGTTGCCAGGGCAAGCATAACCGCGCTTACCACAAGCTTTTTTGTGTTCTTGTTCATTCAAAAATACCTCTTTTCTTTATTTTTGAATAAGCCGG
>JAQXIQ010000081.1 GCA_029007865.1 Bacillota bacterium | reverse complement strand
ATGGCGCGGGGTATGGCGCGGGGTATGACGCAGGGTATGGCGCGGGGTATGACACGGGGTATGGCGCGGGGTATGGCGAGGGGCATGACGCAGGGTATGGCGCGGGGTATGACGCGGGGTATGACACGGGGTATGGCGCGGGGTATGGCGAGGGGCATGACGCAGGGTATGGCGCGGGGTATGACGCGGGGTATGAGCCGCAAAAACGGCGTCTGCGGATCCCAGACGCCGTTAAGGACGGATAATCATCAGGGCAGTGCCGGCAAACCGTCCGGCTCTGCACGCTTATTATATTATGCGGTAATATCGTTTGTAAGCAGCAGCTCTATGGCCTTGCGGTTGATCTCACGGGATTTTTCCTCGTGTATCATATGACCTCCGTTGCGCACTGTGGCGGCATAAAGCCCATCGATGGCATCCTCAAATTCCTCAAGCTGCTCCAGCGGATGCCAGGAGTCGCATTCGCCCCAGAAGATATAGACTCCTTCGCCCAGGGCGTTCATGTTTTCGTAAACGTCGGTGTCGTCCCACTGAGCAACGGTGTGCATTGCGGTGTCCAGATTTTTGGGGTCGGACAAAACGTCAAAATAGTTGTCGATAAGCTCGTCGGTCAACATGGTTTTGTCGAAATATGCGCTCTCCAGCGAGCTTTTTACCATGTTCCTGTTGAAGAAGGTGAATTCAAAGTCGCTCAGCACCGCCTTGCCGGCGTTCCTGATGGGTGCGGGATAGGCATCGCACACTCCGCCGGGAGAAATGAGTATGAGCTTTTTGACCCGCTCCGGGAAGGCCAGGGCGAAATCCATGGCTATTATGGCGCCGGTGGAGAAAGCGAACAGGTGCGCCCGGTCGATATTAAGAGCATTCATAAAGGACAGCAGGAATTCGCTGTAATCCTCTATAAGGAGGTCGCTGTCGTTGCCGTCGGTGGTGCCGTGCCCCAGCAGATCCAGTGCAATAACGCGGAAGCAGGCGGCAAAGTCCTTCAGGTTGTTGCGGAAGGTGTACATAGACTGCCCGATGCCGTGCAGGAAGATGACGGGCGTGCCGAAGCCCTCCTCGTAATAATGTACGTTTATACCGTCAACGTCGATATACTGGCCGAAATCCTCATCCATGATCAGTTCCTGTTTGCTGCCTGCCATGCCGATACCTCGCTTTGCAAAATCATTTTTATTGTATTATTGTATATATAATACTACAAATGCCGCAGAAAAACAACAGTAAATTGCAAGTTTTTTAACCTTTGGGCAAAGAGAGTGAAATTTGCGTTAATACATCGTCCTGCCGGGCTTGGGGCGTGCCGGAAGCGCGGAGTGCGCTCAGTCGGTTACGACCTGCAGCGGCGGCTGCTCCAGCAGCTCGGGGTGGTTGAGCAGGGTCTGTATTTCGCGGAAGCATTTGGAGTAATAGAAGCCCGAGGCGATGCGCTCGTCGCACATGACGCCCAGCGGTATCTGCTTTTCCAGCACCACGGCGCCGTTGCGCTCCTTGGGCACGGATACCAGGTTGCCCATGGTGATGATCTGGCCTATGGTGCCGAAGTCATAGATGTGGTGATAGATGTGGTTTGTCCGGATGCTGGCCAGATTGCTTATTACCATGGAGGCATGGAAGGGGCTGGCGTCAATGACGGCCTTGGGCAGCATGCCGTGCTTGTCCGCCCATTTCAGCACCGCTATCGCGGGAGGCAGCAGCCAGGCGAATTTTGTAAGATTGCGCATCAGGCTGTCGGTTTTATTGGAGTCCTCGGAGCGGTTGCTGTTTACAAAGGTCTCCACCTTGCGGTTTATGTCGAAGATGGTGTCGGTCAGGGAGAGATTGAGCTTGCTCATGGTACCCTCCGCGCCGTCGGCACGCTGTACCACCATGGCCACGATAAGCTCGTTTCTGGAATAGATGCGCTTGTTTACTATAAAGCGGTTGAGCGCGGGGTACTTGGCTACGGTGCGGACATAGGCCGCTATCAGCAGTATCATATAGCTCATCTGTATGCCCTCTTTGCGCTTGTCCGCTATGTACTGCTGCATGCGTTCGTAGGGCAGGTGTACCGTAACGGCGTTGCAGCCGTCACAGCGCTTGTCCATGATAAACGGGGCGATGGTATAGAGCATATCCGCGCCCCTGAAGCGTTTGCCGTCTTTTCGTTTCATGTCTGTTACCTCTAATAATAAAAAATGAATGCAGAATGAATCCGCATCCATTATATAAAAAAACCGAAGAAATTACAAGGGACATTGCGAAAAAAACCGAAAAAACGGCGAAAAACGCACAAAAATACCCGAATGCGGGAAATGTGCCGTCAGTCAAGCAGCAGCGCCGCGGCGCACAGAAGTGGAACGGCCGCCGCAATGACTGTCCAGGGTATCCAGTAACGGAATTTTCCGGGCGCGGGGGCGACGCATTGCTGCGCGGCACACCGGGGAGCCGAAGCGGGCGCGCCTGCGGGAGAATCCTCCTGCACGGAAAAGGCCGGGAAAGGCTTGCCGCATTCGCCGCAAAAGACGGCCTGACTGCAATTTGGTTTGCCGCATTCGGGACAGTATTTCATAGGTTCCTCCGTTCTGCCGCAGGCCGGGCCCCGCAGGCTTATTTTCTGACGGCATTATTATATAACAGTCCGGGGTTTATTGCAAGACGGTTTTGCGCAATATGTTTGTCCGGTTGGGTTATTTGTGATATAATAAAAAACGGCGCAGGAAAATGCGGCCATTTTGCCCCGGAGCGGGAATGATAAAAGCATGACGGAGAGAAAGCCTTGTTTTACGATACTGTATTTTTTGATCTGGACGGCACCCTGACCGATTCGGTGCCCGGGATAATGAATTCGGTGAGATATGCGTTGGAAAAGGGCGGATATCCGCCCCTTGACGAGGCGGCGCTGCGCTCCTGCGTGGGGCCTCCGCTGGCCGACCAGTTTGTAAAGCTGCTTGGGGTAAGCCGGGAGGAGAGCCTGAGACTGCTGGGGCTGTACAGGGAATACTTTGCGGTAAAGGGCATTTACGAAAACTCTCTTTACGACGGGATATACGGGCTGCTGGAGCGGCTCAGCGGAGACGGCTGCAGGCTGGTGCTTTGCACCGGCAAGCCGGAAAAGTTTGCCCGGATAGTGCTGGAGTATTTCAAAATAGACGGCTTTTTCTGCGACGTGTTGGGGCCTACGATGGACGGAAAATACAACGACAAGGCGGAAAGCCTGGCGGTGCTGCTGGCACGCAGCGGGGGCAGGCATAATGTTTTTGTGGGGGACCGCATGTTTGACGCGGAGGCGGCGCGCAAAAACGGCATAGAGTGCATCGGGGTGCTGTGGGGCTGCGGCTCGGAGCGGGAGCTGAGGGAAAGCGGAGCAGGCTTTACTGCAGGCAATGTCGGGGAGCTGGAACGGCTTATACGCACCGGGAAGGCGTAGGCGCTAAGGGATTACGGAGCAAAGCCGTATTCAGGGGTATGCGCTTATAAGGTATGCGCTTATAAGATATGCGCTTATAAGGCATACGCTTATAATACAGTAAAGATTTACATGAAAATGGCGCGACAGAAGTGCAAATGTATATATGCGCATTTGCGCATTTATACAGCAAACGCCGCAGGGCGATAAAAATATAGTGTATTACGGGGTTTTATGAGTATTCTTACGGTAACGGGCTGCACGCACGGATACGGTGCAAGACAGCTGCTTGACAATGTTTCCTTCCGGCTGCTGGCCGGAGAGCATGTCGGCCTTGTGGGCGCAAACGGAGAGGGCAAAAGCACCTTTCTGAACATAATCACGGGGAAGCTGGCTCCGGACGAGGGCAGGATAGAATGGTGCTCCCGCGTCACGGTGGGCTATCTGGACCAGGCCTCCACCCTGACTAAGGGCAAGACCGTGCGGGAGTGCCTGCGCGAGGCCTTTGAGGGCATGGCGGCGGCGGAGCGGGAGATGCTGGCGCTCTATGACTCGATGGGGCAGGCCGACCCGGAGCGGATGCAGAGCATGATGGACGAGGCGGCCGAGATATCGGCGCAGCTGGAGCACGGCGGCTATTACACTATCGACACCCGTATAAACGAGGTGGCGGAGGGGCTGGGGCTGGCCGACATCGGCCTTGAGCGGGATGTATCCATGCTCAGCGGCGGGCAGAGGGCAAAGGTGCTGCTTGCCAAGCTGCTGCTGCAAAACCTCATGATACTTATACTGGACGAGCCCACAAACTTCCTGGACGAGGGGCATATCGCCTGGCTGACACGTTTTTTGCAGGGCTACGAAAACGCCTTTATACTGGTGTCCCATGACGAAGGCTTTATGCAGGACGTGGTAAACGTGGTCTACCACATTGAAAATGCGTCCCTTACAAGGTATACCGGCACCTACCGGGATTTTCTGGCGGCATACGAGCTTAGGCGCAGGCAGAACAGGCAGGCCTTTGAGCGGCAGCAGAAGGAGATAGAGCGCCTGGAGGATTTTATCGCGCGCAACAAGGCGCGCGCCGCAACGGCGGCACTGGCGCGTTCCAGGCAGAAAAGACTGGACAAGATGGAGATAATAGAGCAGGAGAGGGACAGACCCAAGCCGGTTTTCGGCTTCCGGGAGGACAGGACTCCCTCGCGGGAGGTGATACGCGCCGAGGGGCTGGTAATAGGCTACACCGAGCCCCTTACGCGCCCGCTTGACCTGTTGCTGCTGCGGGGCGAAAAAACCGCAATAAAGGGCGTTAACGGACTGGGCAAGACCACTCTGCTGCGCACGCTGCTGGGGCAGATAGCGCCGCTTGCGGGCAGTGTGCAGACCGGGGACTTCCTGTCGGTGGGATATTTTGAGCAGGAGGACGAGGGCGGCAGCGAAACGGCGCTGGAGAACATCATGTCCTGCTTTCCGGACATGAGCAACGGCGAGGCGCGCGCGGCGCTTGCACGGATGGGACTGACGAGGGAGCATATAACCTCCCAGGTCAGAGTGCTCTCCGGCGGAGAGCAGGCAAAGGTACGGCTGTGCAGGCTGATGAACCGGGAGTGTAATTTCCTGGTGCTGGACGAGCCCACCAATCACCTGGACGCAGAGGCAAAGGCCGAGCTTGCCCGTGCGCTGAACCTGTACAGGGGTACCGTGCTGCTGGTATCGCACGAGCCGGAATTCTATGCGGATTTTGTTACAAGGGTCATAAACCTGGAGGAGTATACCACAAAAATAGTATAAGCCGGGGCCGGATAAAATACGGCGGGGACAATCGGCGGTATTTTCCCGGTTGCCCGGAAGAGAGGCGGTGCAAATGGACAGTAATATAATGAGGCTTACGGAGCATATCACTCCGTCTGCGGGCTGCTTTGACGTAAACGACTGTCTGCGTCCGGCAAGCGTACTGGATATGCTGCAGGACATAGCGGCAAAGCACGCTCAGAAGCTGGGCTGCGGCTATGAGGCCATGCTTAAAAAGCACAGACTGTGGGTACTGCTGCGCACCCGCTATGAGGTTGAGCTTTACCCGGAGTTCGGCAGAGGGCTGCTCATATCGACATGGCCGCAGCAGGGCAGACTGGATTTTGACCGGCATTATCTGCTTACCGGAGAAGACGGCACGGTATTTGTCCGGGCGCGCAGCAAATGGTGCGTGATCGACTCGGACACCCGCAGGCTGGTAAAGGATACCGGGGTGTGCTATCCGGCGCCCTGCCCTGAAGATATCGCACTTGGGCCGGTGACAAAGCCGGAGATACCCGCCAAAGGTAACGACAAGGGCATTTTTACCGCAGGACTGAGCGACCTTGACCATAACGGACACATGAACAACGCGCGTTATGCCGATATAGTGCATAACTGCCTGGAGCCCGGCGACCGGCTGCGGGCGATGAGCATAAATTACATTCATGAGCTGAGCGTGGGGCAGAGCATGGAGATAAAGTCCCTGCGCGGAGACAGAACCGTAACCGTATGGGGGCAGCGCGGGGGGACGGTGTGCTTTTCCGCCCTGGCGGAGCTCTGAGCGCACACTGATTTATTGCGAGGTATTGCCATGACTAAACGAAGGATGCACCCCATGTGCGTCACATGTCTTATCAAAAAACAGCAGGAGGCGATTTCCGGGCTTGCCGATGCACAGCGGCAGCTGGAATATATGCAGTATGTTGCCCGGACGGTATCCGACAACTGCCTTACCGATTCGCCCTCCCTTATTCTGTATAAAATTATGAACGGGGCGCAGAGATATTTTCCCGGTGCGGATACCGACCTGTTTGCGGCGGAAAAGCAGCGCTTTAACGGGATGCTGCTGCCCAGGCAGGAGGATATCTTCAAGCGCATAACGGAAAGCCCGGAGCCGCTGCTGACCGCTCTGCTTGTAAGCATGACGGGCAACTATATAGACAGCGGAACGGTAAGCGATATCAACGAGCAGACCCTCAACTCCATTATGTTTGACTTTGACAGGCTGGGCTGCGACATAAGCGCATACCGAAAGGTAAAAAAACGCATAAGTGAGGCGCACAGGCTGACGGTGCTGCACGACAACTGCGGCGAGGTGGTACTGGACAAGCTGCTTATAAGGCTGCTTAAGCGGGATTATCCGGACAAGGAGATAATATCCGTGGTGCGCGGCGGCCCGGTCATAAACGACGTTACGCTTACCGAGGCGCGGCAGGTGGGGCTGGAGGAGTATTCCCGCGTGGTGGAAAGCGGCGCTGCAATAGCCGGGACCGAGCTTGAGTATCTCTCGCCCCAGGCAAGGGATGCCGTCCTCGGAGCCGATTTTATAATATCCAAGGGACAGGGCAATTTTGAGACCCTTTGCGGCTGCGGACTGCCCATAGTGTACCTTTTTCTGTGCAAATGCCCCCTGCAGTGCTACAGGTTTGGCTGCAAGCCTCTTACCGGCGTTATGAAGCTGGAGGACGGAGTGTCGCTGTTTGACACCATAGAGTAACGCCACCGCGCCCGCTGCGGCGAGGCGTGCCTCAGGCTAGCGCAGGTGGCACAACCACAAACCCTCCCTCGCCCGCTGCGGCGAGGCTGAGGGAAAAGAAATGCGGCGGTACGGCCGATTGCGGGAAAAATGCGGTACGGCCGGCTGCGAAAAAATGCGGTACGGCCGGCTGCGGGAAAAATGCGGTACGGCCGATTGTGTAAAAATGCGGTACGGCCGCGACCGTGATGTAAGGCACCCGGAACGGTTCCGGAGAATATATAAAAATAACGGGAGGAAACATCAAAATGGACTATCTTGTTGACAAGCCCTGTTTTTCCAAGGATTATATGCGCCAGCTATATCCAATAAACAGGAGCAACCTTATCTGCAACGAGGGCGTATGCTTTATTGCGGATATGTCCCTGCCGCCTATGGGCAGGCTTATGTTTTATCCGCAGAGCATTATAAGCCTGCGTGACAACAGCCTGGGCACGGAGTACGAGCGGGGCAGAGACTGGGAGTGGGACGACACCAGGTGCTGCCTGTACCTGCCAAAGGGCAGTCGGATACCGTATTTTGAAGCCGCAGAGATGAGAGGGAAAGGCATAAAGCCGTGGGACGCGGAGCCCATGGGCTTTGACGAAACGGGCAGGGCGCGTATAGGCAATGCGGTTTACTGCGAGAACCAGTGGCATTACGGCAAAACGCTCTATATTACATACACCGCCGAACCCGCGGCAACGGCGGAGTACCCGGTGCGCAATTTTTACCGTCCGGAGCTGCTGCCCAAGACAGTAAAGCGCCTGGAGGCGGGAGAAAAACTCAAGGTGGTGTTTTTCGGAGACAGCACTCATACCGGGGCGGACACCACTTCGTGGTACAAGCGCGAGCCCTTCACTCCGGGCTATCCGGTAATGTTCTGCAGGGCGCTGGAAAAGATATACGGCTGCAGCATTGAGGCGGTCAACCATTCGGTGGGCGGCAAGGACAGCAACTGGGGCAGGCAGGAGTTTGAAAGAGCGGTGCTTAAGGAGCAGCCCGACCTGCTGCTGCTGGGCTTCGGCAATAACGACAACAAATACGGCAGAGGGCTGGAGCAGGTGCTGGACAACATGAAGTATATGCTGGAAACCACCCTTGCTCATCTGCCGGAGTGCGAATGCGTGCTGCTGGGACCCAGTATAAACAATCCAGATTCCGGATTTATGACGCTTACTCATCATCTGTGCGAGCCTTACAGACACATGGAGAGGCAGGGGCTGAGATACTGCAATTACTTTGATATGGGGCTGGACATTCTGCACAAAAAGGATTTCCTTTGCATGAGCGGCAACGGCATTGCTCATCCCAATGACTGGACCACCCGCATTTATGCTTCCAATCTTTTGTCGCTGTTTGTAAACTGGGATGACCCGCGGGTATGCGAGGCTTTAAGGTTCCAAGGCTGATCGCGGCGGCGGGCGCCCTGCGGTCTTGCCGGGATTAAAAACAAAAGCGAAGCGGTACCGGAAAACAGACGCCCGGGTGTTGCGAAGGACACCCGGGCGTTTTTATAATATTTTCCCGGCGGTACTTTGACCGTGCTTTCCGGGCTGTTCTTTTTTATATTTTTCAGGCGAGCCCAAGCCGGAGCGCCTTTTGTGCCGGTCTGCGGGCGCGGCGGCCGCGTCAGCCCAAAAGCTCAAGGTCGTCCGGGAAAAGCTGGCGCATTCGCGCATCCGAAACGTCAAACAGGCTCTGCAGCTCCTGCAGGGCGTATTTGCGGCGGTTGAGTATGGAGGTGCGCATATCGGATACATTCTGCTCCCAGGTCTCAAGGTCGGACGGGGTGTGCCACTTATTGCAGTTGCGCTCCATCTCCGGGCGCAGCTGCTCCGTCATGGAATCAAACAGGGCAAGCAGGTTTTCGGTCTTAAGAGCGGAGTTGAGCAGCTCGGCATACCTAAGTACAAACTTTTCCCGCCATGCGGCATTTTTATAAAAGGCGTTGAACAGCACCGTTTCCACCTTGAAGCCGCTGGGGGTGTATATGCCCTCATCGGTAAAGAAGCGGCTGAGCACCTTGACCTTGTAGTTTTTGCCCATGCCGTTGTCCAGGTCGTAGAGCACGGGCTGCCACTTTACCACGCCGTCCATGGAGCGTATGGTTTTCTGGTTGTAGGCGTCCGAGAGCATGAAAAACGCCACGCATATCAGGTAGTCGGTGTAATAGTCCTCGTCGATGCGGGTGATGTACCGGGCATACACCTCGTCGTCGCTGCAGTCGTTGCCGGCGGCAAAGGCTATGAGGGACTTTATATCTGCGTTTGTGCCTATTTTGTTGTAGACGTAGGTGTTTGCCCGCACTATCTGCACGGTGTCGCGGTCGCAGCCGGTGTGCGCCGCAAGATAGTCCTCGTTCTGGTTTTCCTTGAATTCGTATATGCCGTTGTATTTGCCGTTTAAGTAGACCACGGCAAAGCCCGTCTTGGCGTTGTTGACATTAAGCCCGTCGGCTGCCATGCTTACGAAGGCGTCCCGCATACGGGTATATGCCGCGTCCTGTCCGCAGTTGCGCAGGCACAGCGATGAATAAGTGCTTATGCCGTCGTTGTTTTCAAAAAACGGATACTGCACCTCGCTTTGTCCGTACGCGCCGCGCAGGTGGATGTTAAAGGTCTTCTGACGGTATTTGCGGGTGCTGTTGCCGCCTATGGACAGGCCGGCGGGGAAGGCTGTCTGCTGGGTGCCGCTTGCCGAGTAATACTCAACGTAGCCCGCACGCTCTCTTATGTCCAGGCGGCTTTCGCTGGCGCATATATATTCAAGGTCGTCGCCGTCCATGCTCAGGCATACCACGGGCAGGGAATGAGTGTCCTCCCCGGTGCGGAAGGTGCCTGCGGTCTCAAGGCTGGGCGCGTAGCCGGCTCTGAGCGCCACGGCCCGAACCACGGAGGTGGACTCTATTTTTACGGGCCCGGTATAGGGGATGTCGCTTTCGTCCGGCGCGGAGCCGTCCAGAGTGTAGTATATCTGAGCCTGCGGGTCGGGGCAGGTTATGCTCAGGCTGAGACCGGAGGCATAGTAGCCGCCGCTTTGGGAAAATATCGGGGCTGCGCAGTAGCCTTTGAGGGTATCGGTGCTGTTGGCGCTGCCCGGAGTGGGGGGCATGAGATATATTTCGGCGCCGCCGCTGCGCCCGGCGGTGTATTGCGGCAGCAGGCGGGGCGTGTTAAAGATGTCTATAATATAATCCTCGCCTGAGAGATATACCTTTTCCCCCTCCGAGGCTATATTGATGCTGTCCGTTTTTATCACCAGGTATCCGCCGGCGGGGATCTTGCCCGACAGCTTATACCTGAAGGGCTCCTTTTTGCTGTCCGAGAGATAGAGCCCCTCCAGGGAAACCGAGGCGTCGGTGGGATTGTAAAGCTCTATCCAGTCCTTTTCCCGGCTGCGCGCCGGGTGTACCGAGCAGACCTCGTTTATAAGCAGGCGCGTTTGCCTGTACGCGGCGTCGGAACCGTTGGGCGCCGCGGGAGTGGGCAGGGCAAGCAGGGCGCCCGACGCGTCCTGCGAGATGTTTTCCGGCGCGGAGTTATCAAGGGGTACGGACTGCCGCTTAAGGGCGTGCACATTTGTCAGGTACAGCGTGCTGTCCCCGCCCGAGAGGGTAAACGGAGCTTCGCAAAAGGCTGAGAGAGCGTCCTTGCCGCGGAAGAATATAAGTATGTATTCCCCTGCGCTCAGGGTGATATCGGGCAATGCCCACCGGAACATATCCTCCGGGTCATTGGAGAGGAAAAGCCCGCTGAGGGAAATGTCGCTCTCCCCGGTATTGTGCAGCTCCGCCCATGCGGTGCGCTTTCCGCCGAAGGAGGACACCGAAAGGGTGTTGTTAAGCAGTATCTCGCTTATCTCTATGCCGTCCGTTCCCTCCGTGATATCGGCACTCTCCAGGCTGGCGCCGTTGGCGCTGCCCGGAGTGGGGGAGGCGTAGT
Organism: Bacillota bacterium; assembly: GCA_029007865.1. Lineage (GTDB taxonomy): Bacteria > Bacillota > Clostridia > Christensenellales > QALW01 > UMGS1338. The sequence goes on along the minus strand of JAQXIQ010000081.1, from coordinate 6,238 downwards.
ACACGGTTTTGCCGTTTTCCATGCCGCAGGAGAGCAGCGGCGCAAGGGTGGGAGTCCAGCTTGCGGTATATGCCGCCCTGCCGCGGCAAACCAGAAACAGCCGGCCGGAGCAGGAAAGGGGCAGGATATCCTGCGCTGCGGAGCCGCTGCTCATCTGCAGCAGCAGATAGCCTCCGGGCTCCACCGTCCTGCCGGCAAGGCTTACGCCCTCCGAAGTCAGGGAGGGGGTAAGGCTGTAACCGGAAAGCTCAACGGCGCTGTCCGAGATGTTATACAGCTCAATCCAGCCCGGGTCTCCGGCGCCGTCCGGCATTACCTCGTTTATTATTATGGGGGAGTTTATGTCGTTTAACGCTTCCTCGGCCGAGGCATAGGAAGCGTCGGAAAGGCAGGTGTAATAACGCCAGCCCTCCGCCGTGCGTTTGTAGCCCATACCGCTTATCAGCCACGGTACCGAAAGACTGTCCGCGCTCTGCTGCCCGGAATACAGCGTCAGCGCAACACCGGCTTCCGGGGTAAAGGAGCATACCGCCTTATATGTGCCTCCGGGCTCCAGCGAGCCGTAAAGCGGCTGGGTAAGCCCGCCGCAGTCTATACTGAAGCCGTCCAGATTTGCGGCGCTGCCCCCGACATTCTGCAGATATACCGCCGTCCCGGAGTCCAGAGCCTCGATGCCGCAGAGCCGCAGCTCCGCTTCCCCGGCGGGGACCTCGCAGCCGCCAAGCGCCGGCGCGAAGAGCGATATTACAAGCAAAAGGCATATTGATTTTATAACCGTACGGTTCAATGCTGTTTCCCCCGAATAACTGTTTATAATGCAAAAAACGCGATTTTTATATAGTTTAATACATAATAATCCGGGTGTCAACATAATGCGCAGGGCAATGTTTTCCTCCGGTAACATTTGGGCGCGACGGACAGGGACGGCGGTTTTTCGCTTCACCGGGGCGGGTCTGCGCAGGCCAAGCGGCGGTCTGCCGGCGCAAAAGACAGCCACGCCTGCATTTGAGGCAAAGCAAAACGCCGCAGACGGACTGCGGCGTTTTTCCGGCGCTATGCCGGTGAGTTTTTTACTGCGATTATTCGGCAATAACGGTGGGCTTGCCGTTTGTGCAGCAGGTGATCAGGTCGATAATGCTGGGTATTCCGCAGAGAACACCGTTGATAACGGGCCACAGGAAGCCTACGAACATTCCTTGCTGAGTGCCGGAGCAGAAGCGGTATACGCCGCCGAAAAGTCCTCCGGAAAAAATGCACAGCAGCACCTTCATCCACAGAGGCATGGCTTCGATTTTGGTTCTGATCTCGCTCATTGTGATATCCTCCCATTAAAGACGGACTGAGTCCGAAATATTTATACTGCAATTATACAATATTATATGGCGTTTTACAACAGGAATATGAGTGTCTTGGACAGATTTGTTTTAATGGTGAATTACAGAAGTAAATTCCATAGTGGATTTTACCTTTGGATTTCACTCTGCAAATAAAAGTCGGGAAGCCTGTTTTGAATAATTTGACAAGATGAGAGATTTCCGCTATAATAAGCATAGCTTTAAGGCATAATAAGTTAAATTTCAGACATTGTATTCCTGTGTTTATTCTTGTTTATGCAAGTGAACAAGAGTAAACAAAAGAAAACAAAGAATAAAGTTTAATCTATTATGTCTGGCAAGGCTTCTTTGCGTACGGGAGAAGTATATCTGTCAGACTATTATTATGCCTTTTAGTAAACTATTTACTGAAAGGATTTTTTATTATGGAAAAAGAATTAGTGTTCAAAATGGTTCAAGGACAGATAGGGTATGATTTCAAGAACCTTGATTTATTGAATCAAGCATTCACACGACGTTCCTATACGGAGGAAAACGGCGGAGAGAACAACGAAATCCTGGAATTCATCGGAGACAAGGCTCTTGATTTTGCAGTTATAAAGCTTTTGATTGCAAAATTCGGAAGAATGAAAAACGGCGATCCCGCAGACGGCACGAAACAAACCGATTTGGAAAAACAGTTTTGTCAACCAAAAGATCTGCGTGTATATGACGGCGCAAATGAGTTTTTGTGTGATTATTCGGAAGGCGAACTTACAAAGATAAAGAGCCGGATGGTGGCGAAGAAAAATCTTGCCCGAAGAATGGATGAAATGGGCTTTGCAGAATATCTGATAATGGGCCAAAGCGATATTAATAACAATGTCATGAATGAGGTGTCCGTAAAAGAAGATTTGTTTGAGGCAATTGTCGGAGCGGTAGTATTGGACAGCGAATGGGATTTTGCTGTTATTCAGTCGGTTGTCGAAACCATGCTGCTGCCTGAAGACTTTATTGAAAGCGACAGCGATGACAACTACGTAAGAATGATTCAGGACTGGGAAATGCAGGAGAATCATACGGTTCCGCTGTTTCGGTTTAAGGAACAATCATATTCATCAACTTGGTATTACCCGTTTGGCGGTATTTCACAGGTTCTTCCTTGTAACAGTAATACTCATCGCTTGAAATTTCATTGCGAATTGAAGCTTTTGAACAGACTTCCGATTTTCAGGGGATTCGGTGCTTCAAAGAGTGAGGCGAGAATGAATGTCTGCAAGTTGGCTTACGAGTATTTAGAGAAAAACGGATATATTCGGCATGTGACAATGCGCGACGAAATAGATGAGCCTACGAAAGAAGATGCCATAAACCAACTTGAAATTCTTGCTCGCAGAGGCTATTTTTCAATTCCAACCTATGAATACGCGGAAACACATGATAATGACGGCAATCCTGTTTGGAAATGCAAATGCAGAATCAAGGAATACGACAAAGTATATGCCGCGGAATCATCATCAAAAAAGGAAGCAAAAAAGCTCTCGGCTTTAAAAATGCTGGAGTATGTTATTCAGGAGGCGTAATATGTCAAAATGGTGCTTAAATTATGAAACCGGCAACTATGAAGATATAGACCGTGACGGTTACAACTATACGACCGGAGGATATACAAATGACTGGGATGACAGCGAATACCGTCGCGAAGAAGAGGAAGAAGAACGTAAACGTGAAGAAGAAAACGAGTAGTGAGTAAATAATAAATAAAACCGTGCATTTCTAATCCTCCTTTGCGGCAGCGAGTACCTGCAAAGGAGAATTGCTTTATTCATTATTATAGATGCAGGAGGCAGGCTAGACGAGCAGCAGGCCGCATGTAAAGTCGGTGCCGGCATTTTTGCGCTCAAGCGCGGCGCGAAGGTCGGTGGCGGCGCACTCCGCCCTGAACGCGGCGGCGGCCTCGGGAGGGGCGGTGCGCAGGAAATCCGCGGCGCAGGTGCAGACCGGGACGGACGCACCGGAGCACAGCAGGCTCAGCAGCTCGGCCCGGCGCTGTTTTTTTACGCCCAGCACCCGAATATACGGTACGGCGGCGTTGGCACGGTCCGTCATTGCCTGCGTTATGTCAAGAAAAGCGCAGCAGGCGATGCGGGCAAGCCGGGAATAGGTGTATCGCTTGCTTTTGCAGGAAAGTATCAGCTCATCCAGGCTGTGCGCGCTGCGCGCCGCCTCATAAAACTTATACTCAAGACCTTCGCTTACCTGGGATATTGCGGCAAGCCGGGCGGCAGACATGGTCCGCAGCCTGCACAGCAGCGGCACGAACATTTGCTCCGGCTCCAGAAAGTCCTGCGCAGGCATGGCCAGGCCGGGCGCGGGCAGCCCATGCGAAAGACGCTGTCTGATGCAGGCCGCGCTGAGATGCTCCGCGTCCTCCGTGCTGTCGTGGCCGGCGCCGGCGCGGGGTATCTGGAGGAAGCTCACATTCCAGCCGGATTTTTCTGCCGCGCGCATATATTCCAGCCCCAGCAGGGCGTTGGGCTTTTCGCCGCGCATCAGGGCGGCGCTGTAGGGCAGCCCCCTGTCCAGGGCGGCGCGCAGGGCTTCCGGGTCGGTCTGCCCGGGGGTCACGGGGGCTTCGGTGCCAAAGGAGATATGCGTTATGATGCCGCAGGCTTTAAGGATGTTTACCGCGCCGCGCGCAAAGAACTCCGCGCCTTGCAGAGAGTACACGGCGGGCAGCTCCAGCACCATGTCGGCGCCGTTTTTAAGGGCGGCCTCGGCTCTTGCGAATTTGTCAAAGCAGGAGGGCTGACCGCGCTGGACAAAGCTGGCGCTCATTACGCAAACCACCGCGTCGGCTCCGGATTTCAGGCGGGTCTGCTCTATATGGTAGCGATGTCCGGAGTGAAACGGGTTATATTCCGCAATAATTCCCGCAATAATCAAAAAATCACCTTTTCTTTTTGCTTATTATGCTGTATAATATCAAAGGCTTAGCCGCAAGGTCTCAGCCTTATAATTATTATTTTACAATATTTTTTTACATATTGAAAGGGGTTTTTATCATGTCTTTAATGGAGCATATCAAAAACAAGGCCCGTGCGGACAAGAAGACCATTGTTCTGGCCGAGGGTCATGACAGACGCACCGTTGCCGCAGCCGCCATCGTGCGCAACGAGGGTATTGCCGACATAGTCATTCTGGGCGACAGGGCGCAGATCGAGTCCTTCGGAGAGGATCTGACCGGCATCAGGATCGTTGAGCCGGCCAAGAGTGAGTGGCTGGAGGATTTTGCCCAGACCTATTACGAGCTGCGCAAGGCCAAGGGTATGACTCCCGAAAAGGCCATGGAAATAATGAAGAGCGACGTCCTGGTGTTCGGCGCCATGATGGTCAAGAAGGACAAGGTGGACGGTATGGTGGCCGGAGCGGTCAACTCCACCAGCAATGTTATCCGTGCCGCGGTTACCGTAATTAAGATGGCTCCCGGCATCAAGTATGCCTCCTCCTGCTTTATCATGGAGAGCCCGTATCCCGAGTTCGGCGACAACGGCAAGATGGTTTACGGCGACTGCGGCTTTGTAATCGACCCGGATGTGGATCAGCTTTCCGATATAGCCATTGCCACCGCCAAGACCGCAAAGGATGTTGTGGATATCGACCCCAAGGTCGCCATGCTGTCCTTCTCCACCAAGGGCAGCGCCCGCCATCCCTGCGTGGATAAGGTCATACAGGCTACGGAGCTTGTAAAGCAGAAGGCGCCCGACCTGCCCGTGGACGGCGAGCTGCAGCTTGACGCCGCGCTGGTGCCCTCCGTGGGCGAGTTCAAGAGCCCCGGAAGCCCCGTTGCGGGTCATGCCAATGTACTTATCTTCCCCAACCTGGACGCCGGTAACATAGGCTACAAGCTCACCCAGCGCCTGGGCAAGGCGTGGGCTCTGGGCCCGATCCTTCAGGGACTGGCCAAGCCGGTCAACGACCTGTCCCGCGGCTGCACCGCAGAGGACATCGCGGGCGTTGTGGCGGTAACCTGCGTGCAGGCTCAGAATGTCGGCAAATAACGGGAGGCGGAATATGAAGGTTTTAGTTATAAACGCGGGCTCGTCCTCGCTTAAATATCAGCTTATAGACATGGCCGACGAGTCGGTCATCGCCAAGGGACTGGTGGAGCGCATAGGCATCGAGGGCTCCAATATAGTGCATAAAAAGGGCGGCGAAAAGATTGAAATCAAAAAGCCGCTGCAGAACCATGTCGAGGCCATACAGCTGGTGCTGCAGGTGCTGCAGGACAAGGAATACGGCGCCGTTTCCAGCATGAGCGAGATAGGCGCGGTGGGACACCGCGTGGTGCACGGCGGCGAGAGCTTTTCCGGCTCCGTGCTTATTGACGATTCGGTAATGGAGGCGATACGCGCCAACATAGACCTGGCTCCGCTGCACAACCCCGCCAATATCATGGGCATTGAGGCCTGTCAGGCGGTAATGCCCGGCACCCCTATGGTGGCCGTGTTTGACACCGCTTTCCATCAGACCATGCCCAAGAGCTCCTTTATTTACGCTCTGCCCTATGAGGTTTACGAAAAATATAAGGTGCGCCGTTACGGCTTCCACGGCACCAGCCATAAGTTTGTGGCGCAGCAGGCCGCGGCCATGATGGGCAAGCCGTTAGAGCAGATAAAGCTCATCACCTGCCACCTGGGCAACGGCTCCTCCGTTACCGCCATAAAGGACGGCAAGGTGCTGGACACCTCCATGGGTCTTACTCCGCTTGAGGGCGTGCCTATGGGCACCCGCAGCGGCGACCTTGACCCGGCCATACTGGGCTTCCTTATGGATAAGCTGGGCATGGATATAACCCAGATGACAAACTACCTCAACAAAAAGAGCGGAATACTGGGCATTTCCGGTATAAGCTCGGACTTCCG
>JAQXIQ010000080.1 GCA_029007865.1 Bacillota bacterium | reverse complement strand
TGGGCTTCTGCAAGGAGTTCAATGAGCGTACCGCAAAACAGGCAGGTCTTATTATTCCGGTGGTTATCACGATTTATCAGGATCGTTCTTTTTCCTTTGTGACAAAGACTCCGCCGGCAGCTGTGCTTATCAAAAAGGCCTGCGGAATCGAGAGCGGTTCCGGAGCCCCCAACAAGACAAAGGTCGCATCCATCACCAAGGCTCAGCTTCGTGAGATCGCGGAGCTCAAGATGCCTGATCTTAATGCAGCGGACATTGATGCCGCTATCAGCATGATAGCAGGTACTGCACGCAGCATGGGTGTAACCGTAGCCGACTGAGGCTGACAAATCAGTGGGAGGGGCATTTTTATGCACCGATATTACCACAGGGAGGAACAAAAATGAAAAGAGGAAAAAAGTATATTGAAAGCCTCAAGCAGGTTGATTCCGCTAAGCTGTACGATCCCTCTGAGGCTGCGGCTCTGGCGATAGCTACCGCTAAGGCTAAGTTTGATGAGACGGTTGAGGTTTCCGTCCGTCTGGGCATAGACCCCAAGCACGCTGACCAGCAGGTTCGCGGCGTTGTGGTTCTGCCTCACGGTACAGGTAAGACCAAGAAGATCCTCGTTATCGCCAAGGGCGATAAAGCCGATGCCGCTGCCGCTGCAGGCGCGGATTATGTAGGCGCCGAGGAAATGATCGCAAAGATCCAGAACGAGCAGTGGTTTGATTACGATGTAATCGTTACCACCCCGGACATGATGGGTCTTGTAGGCCGTCTGGGTAAGGTTCTCGGCCCCAAGGGCTTGATGCCTAACCCCAAGAGCGGTACCGTTACAATGGATCTGCCCCGCGCCATAAACGAGATCAAAGCCGGTAAGGTGGAATATAGGGTTGATAAGACCGCTATCATCCATTGCCCCATCGGTAAGGTCAGCTTCGGTGCGGAAAAGCTTACCGAGAACCTCAATGTTCTTATGGAGGCCATAATCAAGGCCAAGCCCGCTGCTGCCAAGGGAACTTATCTTCGCAGCGTAGTGCTCTCCAGCACTATGGGCCCCGGAATCAAGGTAAACGGGCTTAAGTTCTGATTGAACTTGTCAAAAAGACGAGCGTCGGCTCGTCTTTTTTTATACCTTTTATCCTTATGAAGCATGCTTTTTCAAAAAACAAAACTGCGGCAAAAAACACTGTGTACATTTGCGTTGTAATGTGTTAAAATAAATAAAAAGGATATGCATGTCTTTCGGAGGGGGTAAAATGAAGCTGGAACCGCGGAGGAAAAGAGGCGTAGCTGTTGCGGCGGTTATAATAGCAGCGGTACTGTCGGTATGCCTTTTGGTGTTTTTGCCCGATAAGCGCGCCCACGGCAGCTATACTCTTACGGTGCTTTTTACGGGAGATCTTCATGGATACATGGAAAAGCTTCCGTATTACTATACCTTAATACAGCAGGAGAGAAAGCAGGGTAATGTGTTGCTTCTTGACTGCGGCGACCTGTTTTACGGCGGCCCGCGGCAGTCACAGGGAGGTCAGCCTGAGGCCGTAATGCTTGCGGCCATGAATTACGACGCCATGACCCTGGGCAATAACGAATTCAAATGCACGCAGAATACCGCACAGGCCTGCAACAGGCAGATTGAAAATCTTTCCCGGAGTCTGGGCTTTCCGGTGCTGTGCGCCAATATCAAAAAGGACGGCAGTTTTTTATCCGGCGTTAAACCCTATACCGTCATAAACAAAAACGGACTCAGGATAGCGGTTGCAGGGCTTACTACCGATAAGATTGATAATGCCGAGGTCAGAGACAAGACGCTTGAGGATCCCGTGGCGACGTTTGACGCCCTTTATGAGGAAATGCAGGCAAAGTCCGATATAATTATTGTACTCTCCCACTGTGAGGAGAAACAAAACAAGAATATACGCGGCGCCGCGGCAATAATAGCCGGTCATGTACATCAGCCGACCTATACTCCCCAGACGGGTTTTAATGCCGTTCCGATAGTACGCGCCGGCGGGAAAGCTCAGGGCAATCTGGGCAAGCTTACGCTGCAGCTTGTGGAGAAAGACGGGCAATGGGAGGTTGCGGAATACTCTTTTGAATTGTGTTCCGTTGAAAATGTAATACCCAACAAAAAGCTCACGGCAATATTGAACGGTCTGTAAGCGGCTTTATACCGATGCGGTGTTTTATATATGCTTAAGGAAGATTCGGTACAGTTAAGAGAGGAGCGCAGATATGAACAAGGTTAAAAGAAATGAGCGTCTTGCGGTTATTACCAAAATTCTTTGCACAAATCCAAGCAGGCTTTATACGCTGTCGTATTTCTGCTCGATTTTAGGCGCAACAAAATCCTCCCTGAGCGAGGATATTGCGGCGCTGAAAGAATACTTTGAGCAGCGCAAGATGGGGCGTATAGAAACGCTTCCGGGAGCTACCGGAGGGGTAAGGTTCGTACCTGTGACGGATTCCGGCAAACTCAGGGCGTATGTTGAGGAGCTTGCCGTTACGCTGCGCGATTCCAGGCGCGCCCTTGCCGGAGGGTATATATATATGTCGGATATTCTTTCCGATCCCGTCCAGCTGGAGCAGATAGCCGAATGTATGGCAACCCCGTACCTTAACAAGAATATAGATTATGTACTCACAATTGAGACAAAGGGGATACCGATTGCCCTTATGTGCGCAAGGGTGCTGGGAGTTCCGCTTATATTTGCCCGCCGCGAGAACCGTATCAACGAAGGCTCTCAGGTTACCATTAACTATATTACGGGCTCAGGCCACAGCATGGAGACCATGAGCCTTCCGCGGCGCGCCGTGGCAAGCGGACAGTCGGTGCTTATCGTGGACGACTTTATGCGCGCCGGTGGCAGCGTCAAGGGACTTTGCGACCTGATGAAGGAGTTTAATGTTATAGTTGCCGGAATATCGGTGCTGGTGGCGACCAGACAGCCGGAACGCAAGCTGGTGGACAAATACCGTTCACTGTTAACG
>JAQXIQ010000079.1 GCA_029007865.1 Bacillota bacterium | reverse complement strand
CGCCGTAATAGCCTTCGTGATGAATTAATGCATCGTTATCATTTCCTAAATCCCAAAAAAAACTTCTTCAGTACAATTATAATCAATTCCAAATCCACTCAAAAACTCAACAAGTTCAAAATTGTTTTGAATATTTTTGTAATAATTTCTGCAATCTTGACAATCACAAGGTTTATTAAAATCCGTGCGATGCTCTTTTGTTTCTTCTTTGTCGAAAATTATTTTTACAGAATTTATTTCAATTGTTTGCAAGGACATCTCATCACCGCCTTAAGTTAATTACAGCATAAAAGCGACAAAGTCGCAAGTATAAGTGAAATCGTGCTATCGCACGGTGAAATCAAAGGCTTTCGCCTTTGGTGAAATATTTTGCTAACGCAAAATATGAAATTAAATCCACCCACCGCCGCAGCGATTTCACTCGCGCGAAGCGAGAATTTCACATTGCGAAGCAATATTTCACCCAACCGTTAGGGTGGATTTAGTTGAAAAAAGTCCTGTTCGAAAGAACAGGACTTTTTTCTGGAGCTGATAACCGGATTCGAACCGGTGACCTCGTCCTTACCAAGGACGTGCTCTACCTGCTGAGCCATATCAGCGCTTACGCAACGATGGTATTATATATGATTGCGCGAAAAAAAGCAAGCGTTTTATTAAATAAAAATAATATTATGTACACAAAAGCTCTGTGCGGTTACGAAGCGGTGTGCGCGGCGGTATGAACCCGTGGGGGACGGTGCGCCTGCGCAAAATAAAAGGCCTGAGCAAAGCGGCGTGACCGCGAAAAGCACAATACTATCCTTAATATCGAATTTGTCCAAAAAACCGATAATGTAGGAAAACATGATATTATTGTTCATTATCAGGTTAATATTGTGCATTGTATTAAAAAAGGATTGTGTGTAAAATGACCTTAATAATGTTGAAAGGATGACGATTGATGAAAAAGCTTATCGCTGTTTTGCTTTTTTCCGTTTTGATACTTGCTGCGGTGTCTGCCTCTGCTGTGGTACCCACCGATGACAGGTATGCTACAATAGTGGACTGGTCACAGGTAACCCAGGACAAACTTTCCGGCGGAGGAGAGGTGTCTGTGTTTGCCGATCTTTCCTACTGGGAGGTGTCCTCTGCGGGAACCCAGGCGCTGCGGGATAACCGTTTTGTCATAGATATTGAAGAGGGTGAGTTTACCAACTGCTATCAGTTCTCATTTGACAATGCGGTGACGGATGATAACAAAGAATTATGGAAAAACTCCGATGCTCTGCGCTTTTATATGGAGAACAATACCGGGTACGAGTTTACCATGACGCTCTATCTGTACCTTGAAGAGGGGGACGGGCGTCCGTATATGAGCGGAAGCGGCGTGTATTTTATTCAGCAGGACGGCACGGTTTACGAGCCGGATTTCCGCGTGGACAATTCCTTTGCGGACAGGTATTTCTATGTTCCGGAGGATTTTAAGGGCTGGGTGGTAGTGAATTCCGACTTTGCTCAGGATCAGAGCGATGTATATGTCGGATGGATGCCTTCGATATGGTCCGCATGGGAGGAGGGCTTTGATTATTCCGCTGCTTCCATGGATATCGTGGGAGGCCTCGGCTTTGATATCAGAGCAGACGAGATTACACAGGGCAGTATAACCGTGGGCAATCTTGAGCTGCTGGGCAGCGACGAGAACCTGTTTGCCGCTCCGGATGCATCAGATGTTATCAAGCCGTCGGCAACCGACAACGGAACGCAGCCCGGAGCTTCTGCCGGGACAACGGCGCCCGTCAATGACGCAAATGACGGCGGATTCCCCGTGTGGGCAATAGTGGTTATAGCCGTGGCAGCGGCGGCGGTGATAGCCGGTATTATCGTTATCGCGGTCAGAAAAAAGAAGGACAAAGACAATTAACCTCCATATATGATTTGACTATGCAAAGGGGAACGGGCGTAAGGCTTGTTCCCCTTTGTATTTTGCGTTTTTGCTTTTGCCTTTTGGCGGGCAGGAACGGCGGACGGAGGCTATATTTCCGTTGTAAATACGCAATGTTTATGTTATAATATCCGTGAATTATTTGGGGGTGGTGTCGGATGGATTTTTTTGATATGCAGGCCATGCAGACGGCGCCGCTTGCCGAGCGTATGCGCCCGCGCACACTGGAGGAGTTCAGAGGTCAGGAGCATTTGCTTGCCCCCGGCTGTCTGCTGCGCAGGGCGATAGAAGCCAACCGCTTGACGTCCTGCATCTTTTACGGTCCTCCCGGTACCGGCAAGACAAGTCTTGCCCGTATAATATCCGGCAGCTGCAATGCGGCTTTTGAACAGCTTAACGCCGTTACCGCCGGAGTAGCGGAGGTCAGGCAGGTAATCGCCGCGGCCAAGGAAACGGGCAGGCTGTACGGAAGGACGACATACCTGCTGCTGGATGAATGCCATCGCTGGAGCAAGGCGCAGTCCGATGCCCTGCTGCCCGCCATGGAGGACGGAACGGTAAGGCTCATCGGCTCCACTACGGAAAACCCTAATATCGCCATGACTCCCGCAATACTTTCCCGCTGTATGGTGTTCCGTTTTTATCCGTTGTCTCCGGAGGATATCAGAAGTGCTCTGATTGCGGCTGCGGCGGATAAGGAACGGGGCTTCGGCAATATGGACCTGACGGTGACCGACGAGGCACTGGAGCATTTTGTACACTGCGCCGGCGGGGATATCCGGGCTGCGTATAACGGCTTTGAACTGGCGGTGCTTTCGCAGAAGCCGGATTCACGCGGACATATTACCGTAGATCTGGAGGCGGCGGAGCAGTCATTGCAGCAAAAGACCATATCCTGTGACGAGTCCGGATTTTATGATATGCTTTCCGCCTTCTGCAAGTCGTTAAGGGGTAGTGACTGCAATGCCGCGCTGTTCTGGGCATGCAGGATGCTGCGGGCGGGAGTGGACCCCAGAATTGTGGCGCGCAGGCTGATGGTACACGCTTCGGAGGATGTGGGACTTGCCGATCCTATGGCCATGCTGCAGGCACAGGCTGCGCTGGTATCGGTGGAAAAGATAGGTATGCCAGAGTGCCTGCTTAATCTTGGACAGGCTATAGCGTATGTGTGTGCAGCACCCAAGAGCAACAGCGTGCTGGGAGTACATGAAGCCTGGGCGGCTGCGGAGGAACCGGTCAGCGTGCCTCAGCATCTGCGGGATACTCATTACCGCGGCCATGAAAACCTGGGCAGCGGAGAGGGTTATAAATACCCGCATGATTTCCCCGGACATTATGTGCAGCAGCAATATATGCCCGACGGGTTGGAGGGCAGGGAATTTTTTGTATACGGCGATCAGGGCGCAGAGGCTGAAATGTCGCGGCGCCAGCAAAACAGAAAAAACGGTAAGGAGAGGGTAACCGGTGAAGAGTGATATTGAAATAGCACAGCAGGCGCATCTGCTCCCCATTACGGAGGTCGCAAAGGCGGCCGGAATAGATTCGGACAACCTGGAGCTGTATGGCAGATATAAAGCCAAGCTCTCTCCGGAGTGCATCAGGAACAAGCCGCGCAAGGGAAAGCTGATCCTTGTAACGGCCATAAATCCCACTCCTGCCGGAGAGGGCAAAACCACGGTAAGCGTAGGGCTTACGGACGCAATGAGACTGGTGGGCAAAAATGTTATTGCCGCCCTCAGAGAGCCCTCATTAGGACCGGTTTTCGGAATAAAGGGCGGTGCCGCGGGCGGAGGGTATTCCCAGGTGGTGCCCATGGAGGACCTTAATCTGCATTTTACCGGGGATATCCATGCGGTGACTGCTGCAAACAATCTGCTTGCTGCGCTTGTGGACAATCATATATTCTTCGGCAATAAGCTGGATTTTGACCTTAAAAACATCACGTGGAAACGCTGTATCGATATGAACGACAGGCAGCTGCGCAGCGTAATAGACGGCGTGGGAGTGCGCACGAACGGAGTTGTGCGCCAGGATGGCTTTGATATTACTGCGGCCAGCGAGATTATGGCCGTGTTGTGCATGAGCCGTGATTCAGAGGATCTCAAGCAGCGCCTGAGCGACATTGTGGTCGGTTACAATACAGCCGGAGAGCCCATAAAAGCCGGGCAGCTGGAGGCTCAGGGGGCCATGTGTGCGTTGCTTAAGGATGCCATAAAGCCCAATCTTGTACAGACCCTGGCGGGGACGCCCGTGCTTATCCACGGAGGGCCTTTTGCAAATATCGCGCACGGCTGCAACAGTATAATCGCTACCGATTATGCGCTGAGGCTGGCCGACTACTGTGTTACAGAGGCCGGTTTCGGAGCCGATCTGGGCGCGGAGAAGTTTTTGGATATCAAGTGCCGCACAGCAGGAATATTTCCGGACGCCTGCGTGCTGGTAGTCACGGCAAGAGCGCTCAAGTCGCACGGCGGCGTGCCCAAGAGTGAACTGGGCAAGGAGAATCCGGAGGCACTGCGGGCAGGGCTTGCAAATCTGGGCAAGCACATTGAAAACCTTACCGGAGTATACGGGCTCCCCGTAACGGTGGCAATCAACATTTTCGCTACGGATACTGCGGCGGAAATTGAGGAGATTAAAAAATACTGCAAAACTTACGGCATAAATGCCGTTCCGGCAGATGTATGGGGCCGCGGAGGCGAGGGCGCAACGGAACTGGCACGGGAGGTAATCAGGCTGTGCGATGAAGAGGCGTCCCATCCGCAATACTCCTATGACTCGGCGCTGCCGCTGAGAGAAAAGATAATTGCGGTGGCTACAAAGGTATACGGTGCGGAACGGGTGAATTTTTCTCCGGCTGCACTCAGAAGCATGGAGACCATGGAGAAATACGGATATTCGGATTTGCCGGTATGTATCGCCAAGACGCAGTATTCGCTTTCGGACAACCCGCTGCTGCTTGCGCGGCCTCAGGGCTTTGCGCTGACCGTGTCCCAGGTGAAGCTATCCGCCGGGGCGGGCTTTGCGGTAGCGCTGACCGGAGATATAATGACCATGCCCGGGCTGCCCAGGGTGCCTGCCGCAAACGGTATAGATGTTTCGGCGGACGGAACCATCAGCGGTCTGTTCTGAGCCGCGGCGGCATGCGGGCTCTGTGAGCCGACGGCGTACAAAAAATGTAAAGATAAGCTGTTGCAACACAATACAGCTATGGAAAGGAATTCGGTAAAATGTCAACGGTAAGGACGAGATTTGCTCCGTCGCCTACGGGTTATATGCATATAGGCAATCTGCGCACCGCGCTTTACGGATATCTCTATGCCAGGAAAAACGGCGGCAGGTTTGTGCTGAGAATTGAGGATACCGACCAGGAGCGTTATGTTGCGGATGCCTGCGAGGTCATATTTTCCACGCTTAAGCAGTGCGGACTGGAATGGGACGAGGGGCCGGATAAGGACGGCGGCTGCGGACCGTATGTCCAGAGCGAGCGCCGGGATATATATATGCAGTATGCACTCAGGCTGGTGGAGAGCGGCGCGGCATACTATTGCTTCTGCAGCGATGAGGAGCTGGAAAAGCGCCGGGAGGAGATGACGGCACAGGGTATCACATATAAATACGATAAAAAATGTCTTGCAATTCCGCTTGCGGAGGCGCGCCGGAGAGCCGAGGCCGGAGAACCCTTTACCATAAGGCAGAATGTTCCGGAGCATGGGAGCGTCACCTATACCGACGCGGTGTTCGGCAGCATTACCGTGGACTGTGCGGATCTTGACGACATGGTGCTGATAAAGACGGATGGCCTGCCCACATATAATTTTGCAAATGTGGTGGACGACCACCTTATGGGCATAACCCATGTTATGAGGGGCAGCGAATATCTGTCCAGCACTCCGAAGTATACCCTGCTTTATAAGGCTTTTGGGTGGGAGGAGCCCGTATATGTGCATTTGCCTCTGATAATGAAGGATCAGCACAATAAGCTGAGTAAGCGCAACGGCGATGCCAGCTATCAGGACCTTATAGCCAAGGGGTTCCTTTCCGATGCGGTGCTGAACTATATTGCGCTTCTGGGGTGGAACCCGGGTACGAATCAGGAGATTTTTACGCCGCAGGAGCTGATAAGCGCCTTCGACATAAGCGGCATCAGCAAATCCCCTGCGCTGTTTGACCCGGTTAAGCTCAGGTGGATGAACGGAGAATATATAAAGGCGCTGCCCTTTGAGGAATTTTTGAAGATGGCGGAGCCGTGGCTGGACAAATCCGTAGCAAAAGACAGATACGATTACGGGAAGGTGGCGGAACTGCTGCATACCCGGGTAGAAGTGTTGAGCGATATTCCCGGGATGGTGGAATTTCTGCCGCAGGTTGCTCCGCACGATACCGAGCTGTATCTGCACAAAAAATTCAAGCTTACCAAGGAGATGGCACGCGCCGCGCTGGAGCTGAGCCGTCAGGAACTGGCAAAGCTTGAGGTGTTTGATTCTGCAAGCATACACGACTGCCTTATTTCCGCGGCGGCAAACGGCGGGTATAAAAACGGGCAGATACTGTGGCCGGTAAGAGTGGCGCTGTCCGGTCTGCAAAGCACTCCGGGCGGTGCGGTGGAGCTGGCGGATATTCTGGGCAGAGAGGAAACGCTGGCGCGCATTGACGGGGCAATAGCAAAGCTGTCGGAGTGAAGGCGGACTGTAATAAAAAACCTCATGAAAGGGGCCGCACAAACGCGGCTATGGGTTAAGAATATGGAGCTGAGCAAGGAATGGATCAGGGAAGCGCTTTCCAGGGCGCTTAAAACCGGCGCGGATTTTTCCGAGCTTTATTTTGAGGATGCCGTAAGTCAGAATATACAACTGGTCAGCGGGAGCATAGAAAATGCAGTAAGTGCCCGCAATAAAGGCGTAGGGATGAGGGTACTCAAGGGCACCAGATGCGTCTATGCATACGGCAACGATTTAAGCCGGGAGGGGCTGCTGTCCCTCGCGGACAGCGTCGCGGCGGCACTGTCCGGCAGCGGGAATGCTCAGGATATCGTGCTTGTGCCCCATAGCTTTGAGCGCGTGCATCCCATACTGATACCCTGCGGCAAGGGCGACATTCGCTTTAAGGCGGACTGCCTTCGCCGGGCAGAGGCTGCGGCAAGGGCGTACAGCAATGAGATATCCCAGGTCACTGCAGGTATAAGCGATATTTTCAAGCAGGTCGTTATTGCCAACAGCGACGGACTTTATGCCGAGGATGAACGCGCCTATTGCCGCTTCAGCGTTTCGGCGGTGGCAAGCAGCGGCAGTGAAAACCAGAGCGGAGCGGAGTCGCCGGGCGCGCATGCCGGCAGCGAGTTCTTAAACAGCCTGGACTTTGAGGGCTTGGGCAAAAGCGCGGCCAAGACAGCGGTTACCATGCTGCATGCGCCGCTGTGCCCTGCGGGAATTATGCCTGTGGTCATGGATAACGGGTTCGGAGGCGTGATTTTCCATGAGGCGTGCGGCCATTCCCTGGAGGCCACCAGCGTGGCTAAGGGCAATTCGGTTTTCTGCGGCAAGCTGGGGCAGCAGATAGGCAGTCCGAAGGTCACCGCCTATGACGACGGTACCATACCGGGCGCGTGGGGTTCCCTCAATATGAATGATGAGGGCGAGGCTCCGCAGCGCATAAAGCTGCTGGATAAGGGTGTTCTTACAAGCTATATGATAGATAAGCTGGGTTCAAGGCGTATGAATATGCCTTCTACGGGCAGTGGACGCCGCGAGTCCTACAGCTTTGCACCTACCTCCAGGATGACAAATACTTTCATAGCGGCAGGCCAGGACCGCAACGAGGACATAATAGCCTCGGTGGAGGATGGACTCTATGCTGCCAAAATGGGCGGCGGTTCGGTTAATCCTGTAACATGTGAGTTCAATTTTGCGGTTCTGGAGGGATATCTGATCAAGAACGGAAAGATAACCACTCCGGTACGCGGAGCAACGCTTATCGGCAGAGGCAATGAAATACTGTTCAATATTGATATGGTGGGTACCGATATGACTATGGCTCAGGGAATGTGCGGCTCCGAGAGCGGAAGCATTCCCACAAACGTCGGACAGCCCATGATACGCATAAATAAAATAAGCGTCGGAGGCAAGAGCTGACGCCGGAGCGGCAGCGGTTTAACGCGGCGCGGTCTTAACCGATTTTTTGAATAGTTCAGCCCGTCCGCCTGTAAAAGGCGGGCGGGCTGATTGCATATATTTCCTGTTTTGCGGATTTGTCCGCGGCGATATCTGCTCCGGAGCGGCTGTTTTGCCGCTGTTTGCCCGTCGTCACGGCAGGTCAGTGCAGAGGGCGCGTTTTTATAAAAGCGGAAGGATTGCGCTAAGGGCCCGCTCAGCGTATATACGGTGTCCCAGGTCGTTGGGGTGCCATGGGTCGTCAAATAGGAGGGAATACTGCTCGTCGGGGGTAAGCCCTTTAAGCCTTTCCCGCATTACCGCGCCTGCGTCTATGATGTCAGAGCCGGACAGCAGCTTGCCCGCCGCGGCCAGGCCTGCTGCGGCAAAATCGTCATAGTATGCTCCGGCGCTGTTTAGCTGATTGCCGAAGATGGGTGACACTGTCATAAGCATGGTGCGTGGTGCAATACTTTGAAAAACCTTGAGCAGCTCTGTCAGGTTTGCACCGTAGCTTTCGGGGGCGGGAGAATAAAGCCAGTCGTTTATGGTGTGAGCCTCGGCAAGTATCAGGTCGGGCTTAAGCGGAGCGACATAGCTCTCCGCATACTCAGTGCGATACCGGAAGGTTGGGCAGCTGCCTATGCCGCAGTTAACCACTGCATGACTGCCGTAGTATTCCTCACTGCGGATTATTCTGCCGGAACCCTTCAGCAGCAGTGTACAGGGACGCTCCGTCCTGACCGTGACATTGATATACTGCTCCGGGCTGCCTCCGCAGGACATTTCAAGATGCCGTATGTTAACGCCGTCCAGCAGTATGTCTGCGCAGGAAGTCGGGCCGTCGCTGTGCAGAAGCAGGCGCAAAAGCCCTGCATCGGAGCGAAATTCGCACGGCAGCTTGCCCACGCGTAGGTTTTCCACGGCGTATGAGCCGGTAATGCGGTTTATTTCGTTGCGGATAAGGTTTACATAGGAGCCGTAGCAAAAACTCACCCATCTCAGGTCGCCTCCCTGAACTGCGGGATAAAAGCTCTCCGCAGCTCCGGCGGCACCTTGTCCCCAGGTATGGGAATCGCCCGTAGCAGCAATTACAAACATAGGAATCCTCGCTCAAACCACTTTTAATATGCCGTTTATTCGTCCGGATTACCTGATAAAATCCTTAACTTCATCTGCACGGTAAAACATCAGCACAAAATACGGCACGGTTTCTTTTGGGTTATTATAAGACAATCCATGAGCTATTGCAAGGCGTTTCTGGGGCGATTATATAATTAAACTATGTGTTTGGCTCTTTTTTCCGATTCAGCAGCTTAAAGATAAAAGCGGATATGCAGCCGGACAGTATTATGATCAAAAGGTCGACGGGGGCAAGTATTATTCCGGGGATGCCTTCAAACAAAAAACCGACACCGAAACGGTATAAACGACCGTTAAGAAGGATCATTTCCCCGGCATACATAAGCAGGGTTATAATGCATGACGCTGCTGCCGGAATTCCTACCGAAACGAATCTGCTCTTGCCCAGCAGAAAAGATCCGATAAAAATGCCGGATGTCAGACTCAAAAAAAGGAAGAATATGCTCATCAGTACCGCAGACAAGGGGGACACCTGAATGCTTCCGTCCCGCCAGAAAGCGGTGAAACAGGCCAGAATGCACAGCCCCAGGAATATAAAAGAGGAAACCGACTGCAGAATCAGCGCTTTAAGACGGCTCTTGTCCCCTGTTTTTATCATCCGGCCAAAGCCGTACAGGCAATTCAGAATTGCTAGAATCAACACTACGGAAATCATGTAGAAATGCAGTTTGAAGGCGGGGCTATAGTTGCCAAGCAGAATGTCAAGCGCTGTAAATTTACTGTTGGGGGTTACATAGCACATATACATCTGCCAGTCCTCCAGCTTTGCTGCCGCGTTCATGCCTATCACGACATTTTGCTCAAGCAGAGTTTCAACAGCAAAGAATACGCTCACGGCTGCGGCGGAACCGCCCACTAGTGCAAAACGCCTGAGCAGCTTGACGCATACCGGCAGTATTATAACTCCGATTAAAACGGCAATACAAATGGGAGTATACGGTATGATATACTTGGGGTAGTTTTCTTTAAGGACTACACCGTTTGCCGCCATATCCGCAATGACCCGTATACCCATATAAAGCGGATATATAGACGCCGCAAGCACACCCAGGCAAGCAAACACATAATACCTGTTAAAAGCTTTGTTTTTCATATAGGTTCTCCTTTCAGCCTGCATTTGTCAACAGTACATAGAATATGGCTGCGATTATAATAATAAAACCGACCAGCGAAAACCATGTCATTTTCTTAAAGGACAGTATGTTTTCTATCCTTGTCCTGATTTTTGCACCGCCGAAGGCCGAAGTAAAAATATCGGTGCTTTCCTTGCTTTCCAACAGGGAGCGGGCATAATCCCGCGAGTGCGAATCCAGCTTCATAAGCACACATTCATCACATGACAGCTCCGTATCGGCAAGAAACAGCTTCAGGAATATCCAGGAAAGCGGATTAAACCAGTGTACTGCCGCCGTCAGAAATGCGATAACTCTCCATAGATTATCCCCCCGCCGAATGTGCATTTTTTCGTGCAGCAGTACAAACTCAATATTTTTTCCCGCATAAGAAGCCGGCAGTATTATCTTTGGTTTTATAATGCCGTATACAGCCGGAGATACTATCTTTTCGGAAATACAGATGTTATCCCTGAGTGGCTTTGCATCCTTCATTTCCTTAAGAGTTGTGAAATAGAGCGTCCCAAGCATAAGCAATATGGCTAAAAGCACCGTGATCCATATTGCGGAAGCCGCATTGAAGACCTGCTCAAGAACATCGGTCTTATATGTGACAGGGAAATAACTCTCGGCCGCCATTGTCATATTCATCATGGACAGATTGACGTTGAGGACGGGCTGTACGGCAACCGCACGGCCGGTAATGCGGCAAACAAGAGACATCAGGCCGTAGGGGCTGTTTAGTCCGAGCGGCACCGTCATTCGGAAAAACGGTATAAGCCAAAGCAATACCGTGAGTCTTCTGGGTATTTTGCGTATCATTCTGACAAGCAGCACCACCGCTCCGGATATGGCGGCGGTAATGCTCATATTGAAAACCCAGTAGAATACTTCCTGCAGCATAGCGCTCACCGTTTATCATCGATAAGCTCGCGTAATTCCCGAATTTCCTCTTCCGTAAGCGGTTCGTCCTCCAGCAATGCCGAAAACAAAGCCCTTCGGGATCCGCCGAATACTTTTTTGACAAGGGACGAGGCTTCCGCCTTCCTTATTTCACTTTGGGACACGAGAGGAGTGCAGATAAATCCGGGCTCATCACGCCTGATAAAGCCCTTTGCTTCCAGCTTTTTAATCACGGTATATGTGGTATTCTTGTTCCAGCCAATGGAGTCGGCAGCTATCAGGCTGATCTCTTTGGCGGAAACAGGGCCGCGCGCCCAGATGATTTCCATTACCTTGGCTTCGCTGTCAAACAGTTTTTCCTTCATAATAAGCCTCCTTGGACTATTTCTATAGTCTATACTATCACAATAGTCCGGAGGTGTCAAGGGATTTTGAGTAAAATCCTATCAGATTTTTCCGCGCTTTGCGGATAAAAAAGCCGCACGGTTTCCGGTGAAACCGTACGGCTCTTATATGTGATAATCATTGTGAATAATGCGGACAGTGCAGCCGTTTTGCTGCCGTGCGCGGGTCTTGCGGCGGAGCGGATTTTTATTTAACGGCGTTTTTGCGTGCAGGACTTTGATGACCGGACAGGCATAGGTGTCAGGCCTTATCGGGCATATCGGCATTCTGCGGAGCCTTCTGCTATTTTCTGCCGTGCAGCAGCGGGGAAATGCGCTTATAGATAATAAATGTTATTATAACGCTTATAAGCTCTTTGCAGAAGGTAAAGGGAGCATTGAACCAAAGAAGCGCGTCCCACAGGGTGCGGACATTCGGGTTTATTGCGCGGTACATGCCCAGTATGGCGTCCATACTCATTATGTTGGTGTATATGGGATAAACCAGGTAGTAATTAAACAGTATGCTCAGCCCGGTGGCAACTCCGGCGCCCAGCAGTGAGCCCAGCAGCGCGCCGATGCGGTTGTGACGGAACTTATAGATTATTCCTGCCGGGAGTACAAATGAGGCGCTTATCAGGAAATTGGACAGCTCGCCCACGCCGCCGGTCATGGAGTCCAGCAGGCCTATAAGGTTTTTGACAAGACATACGATCACGCCGCTTATCGGCCCCATGGAAAACGAGGCTAAAAGCGCGGGGAGATCGGAAAAGTCCAGCGAAATAAACGAGGGCATAAACGGTAGTTTGATTTTGGGAAAGAACATAAGTATTGCGCCCAGCGCGGAGAGAACTGCGGTTACTGTCAGCCAGCGTGTAAGATTTTTTTTCATTTGTTCCTTTCTTTGGGGAGATATGTTTTGGATTAAAGAGCCCTGCATACAGGTATGCAGGGCTGATTGACATATCTTCTCTCATCCGGACTGTACCGTCGGCATCGGAATTTCACCGATTCGGCGCAAAAACTGCGTTAGTGGGCTATACCACCGGTAGGGAATCGCACCCAACCCTGAAGATGATTATTTATTTTTTGTAATTATATCAGCAGTATGCTGTTTTGTCAAAGAGATTGACGCAATGTGCAGAGTATCAATCCCGGCTGCAAACCGCTCCCGCCGCAGCAAGAGCTCATTACTTATTGTTGGGCTTGCGCTTTGCAATAAGGAAAACCACCACTGCAAGCGCAAGTACGGCGGCACATATTATGACTATCGTCCACGGGAAGCCGTTTTGTGTCTCATCGGATGACTGGTCAGCATTCTGTGTGGCTTGCCCGGTTGTCCCGCCTGCGGGAGCCGTTGTCCCGCTTGCGGGAGCTGTTGCCCCGTCGGAAGCGGTGGGAGCTTCCGTGGGGGCGGAAGTAGTCACCTCACCGGGGTCTACCAGGGCTTCGCCGCTCTGGGCGGCCAGAGCCGCAACTTCGTCAGCGGTGATTGCACGGCCGTAAATACGGAATTCATCCAGCATTCCGGTAAAAAATCTGTCATTGTTCCAGGCTCCGATATAGAAGTCTCCGTTAATGGTTCCGCTAAGCTTGTCGTCGCTCTTGTCACTTGCTGCGACGGCACCGTTTATATACAGAGTGCGCTCCAGAGTGTCATTATCATAGGTGACGGCGACATGTATCCACTGCCCGTCATACTGCGTCATATCGTCAAGCTCCACCTGTATGCCGGTGTCCGTCACAGAGCTGTCGCTGTTTACAAAACCGCTGAAATTAGCCCTCAGGCCGCGGCCATTAAAGCCGTAAACGATATGTACCGTATTGTTGCTCCATTCGGCATTTCCGCACAGCTGACCGCCATTTGCCGATATGGAGTCGCACTTGAGAAAGAAGGCCACCGTAAAGCTGTCCAGCTCATCCATTGTAACAATAATATCGGATTCCCCGTCAAAAACGGCGGCGTTTCCCACCCTGCCCGGAGCAAATGTGATGCCGGAGCCCAGCCCGGTCTGGTTTTTGCTGGGGGAATCGTCACGGATGTTTTTCGCATCGGCGTTTTCAAAGCTGTAGTATAAAACAGGGTCGTCGGTCTGAGCCGACGCGGTGACCGAAACGGCACACAGCAGCATAACGGCCGCCAGCAGACATAATACTTTTTTCATGTTGCGCCATCCTTACATTCATTCTTATATAAATTATAGCATATCCTTCGGGCGGATTGCAATATTTAACTTGATAATGGCGGGAGCTCCGGTATATATAAGTCCGTAATTATCCGAACCGTTCTATGCGCAGGTCTAATCTGTCCCGGCACTGCCAAGGCGTTTCCTGACATTGATTGCTGTAAAATACAGGTAAAAAATTGATGAATTTTAGCCAAAACGCACTTTTTGGTTACGCGTTTGTGCCTTTTAATATTGACAGAATACTTATAATCGAGTAAAATTATCAAACAACATGGGCGTATCCTGAGTCTGCTGCCCATGTCGGATAGAAGTAAGATAAAGGAGAGGTATTTATGAAAAGAACAGCAGCACGTCTGACTGCCGTCATGCTGTCGCTGGCGATGCTTATATTGCTCCTGCCCTCTGCGGTGTTTGCGGCGGGTACGGCCAAAATCGGCTCGGACGAATATGCAACGATTCAGCAAGCCATAGACAGCACTACAGGCGATCAGACCATTGAGCTTACCGCAGATACCGCGGAGAGCATCACTATTCCGGAAGGAAGAACCATAACTCTCATTCTGGGAGGCTTTACCCTGAGTGAGTCTTCCGGAGACACAATCAGCAATAAGGGTACTCTTATTATAACCGGAACGGGAAGCGTTACAAACAGCACCAATGGCAAAGGCGCTCTTGTAAATTATCCCGGCGCCACAGCCACGCTGAAAGGCGGCAGCTTTACGGCGGATAAGTGGTACACAATCAAAAACCTTGGCACCATGACCATAGACAGCGATGTTAAAGTATATACCGAGACCGGCAGTTCGAGTCTTATAGCCAACGGCTGGTACGGTAATGCCGCCACCGACCGCAATACGTCGTACAGCGGAGTACAGGCTCTGCTTACGATACGCGGCGGAGAGTTTATCGGGGGCATGAATACCGTAAAGAACGATGACGGCGGCAGGCTTGTCATAGAGAACGGAAGCTTTTCTAATTCGACCGGCCCCGCCATTCTCAACTGGAATATAACCCAAATATACGGAGGAATATTCACTGTTCCTTCTGGATATGTGCTGGCAAACGGATACTTTGACAATAATGGTGCCGACGAAGGTAAAATGACCATCTATAACGGTTTGTTTACCTCCGGAAACGGCGGCACGGATTATCTTTTGGGCTACGGCGTAGGCGGCTCCGAGGGCGGAGAGATCGTAATTAACGGAGGTGCATTTGTCGGAAAGACCGACATTGGAGAGGACACTCCTTATAAACTTTCCATCATCGGAGGGATGTTCACCGCTGCTGTTGATCCGGAATACATAGATGAGGATGCGACTGTGGCTTTAGCCACCTACGATGAAGAGAACGTTTATGTTATAGGCGGACAGGAGATGCTTGCCGAGATACTCGCCGTTGCCGAGCAAGGCTTTGTAATAACCGTCTTGCAGGGCGACCTCACTCTGTCCGACGTTGCGGTTGGAGTAACGGTTAAAAACCAGGGCGGCGGCACCGTGCTGGTCAACGGTCAGAATGTCACCGATTCCATAACGGTGGAGGAATCTTATGACACCGCCGATAACAGCATGCTGATATATGTCGGCATTCTTGTGCTGGCTCTGTGCCTTGCAGCAGTTTTGCGCGGCTTCAGGGTAAAAAGAATGAGCAGATAAGCTGTTCCACAGATGGATACATTGCAAAACAAAACGCCGGTCGGGCTTATAGCCCGGCCGGTTTTGCTTTGCCGTTGTTAAGGATAAACTGTCCGAGCCCGTAGAATATGCGGTCATACGGATGAAAGGGCAGCTAAGCCCGGAACTCGGATGTGTTTATGAGTTTAACCGTCGGATTTGCGCGCGGAGGAAAGGCGGGAATACATGCAGTCAATATACCGGTAGGCCTGGGTTATCTCGTCGGCGTAGCAATGCTCAATGCGCACGAACGGCAGGGCAAAAGTGCGGCATTTTTTCTCCAGCTCTTCATTATCCCGCATGAGCTCTTCCACCGAAAAATCCCCGCATATTCTGCGTTTTTCTATGTCGTTTTCGTGCTTTATTATAAGCGGAAGATTGTCTTTGATGTATCCCGCCGAAAGAATGATATACATGATAATAATATCGCCTTTCAGAGCCGCCGTTTTCTCCGGAGGCAGATAGCAGCCCTCAAGTATAATGTTCTGCCCGTTTTCGCTGCAGGTGTCCGCTATGCCCTTTATGACGCCCCACAGGCTTTGCGATATGCGTTCGTCGCTGTCCAGCGGAGTAAAACCGCAGCGTATAGAGCTTCTGCAAAGACCCATTTTGATATGGTCAAGGCTGGTATAGGGGATCCTGTACTTTTCCATAAGGTTCTGCGCCATAAGAGTTTTACCGGCGTGTGTGCTGCCGCCTATAAGTATTATCATGCTTACACTCCTTTTGCAAATCCGTAAGCCGCTAAAGCCGCAAAGCGTTACAGTGCGTCGATGTATATAAGAAACGGGGCAAACTCTGTTGTCCGGTTTCTCCGAAAACAAAATGTCTGTCCCGTTACTGTATATTGTTATAGGCTTGCGGACTTTTCTCAGAAGAAACGGTCTTGGGGTTTATCGGAGCCGTCCGGAGCAGTCGTGTCGTTATAGGTGTTACGGCCGGGTTCGTTGTCCCCCGCAGCAACGCCGTCCGCTTCCTGAGGCGTATTGCCGTCGGACTCAGCGGCATCCGCCGCAGCAGTGTCCGCGTCGGGAGCCTTTGCACTGAGCGGAGGCAGCTCCTCGCCGCGGGTAAGAGCAAGGAATTCCTCACCGCTTAACTTCTCGCGCTCCAGCAGGGCCTGCGCCACGCGCTCCAACAGGGCCATATTCTGGCCGAGCAGCTTGCGTGCGCGCTCCAGCTGAGTCTGAATTATATCGTGTACGGCGTCATCAATGCGAGCCGACCAGTTATCGGAAAACGATTTCTGAGCGGAAAAATCGCGTCCGATGAATACCTCGTTGCCGTCACCAAGATATATAGGACCGATATCGTCATACATACCGTATTCCGTCACCATGGCGTGAGCGGTCTTTGTAACCTGTCTGATATCGCCCGAAGCACCGGATGAGATCTCATGCATGACGAGCTCCTCGGCAACACGGCCGCTGAGACCCATGCAGATGTCGTCCAGCATGGATTGCCGCCCCATGTAATCCCGCTCGTCATCGGGGCGCGTCAGAGTATAGCCGCCCGCGCCGCTGCGGGAAATTATGCTGATTTCGCTCACTCTGTCACAGCCCTCCAGCAAAAATGCGGAAACTGCGTGTCCTGCCTCATGATATGCGGTGAGCTTGCGGGACTGTTCGGTATATTTGTGGGAACGCTTTTCCGGGCCCAGAATTACTTTGGTTATGGCGTCCTTAATATCCTGATTGGTTATTTCTTTTTGTTTTTTGCGTACGGCAAGCAGTGCCGCCTCGTTTACAAGGTTTTCAATATCCGCGCCGGTAAAACCGATGGTAAGCTGAGCAATCTCCTCGGCATTGACATCGGCGGCCAGCTTTTTGTTGCGGGTATGCACTTTGAAGATCTCCTGTCTGCCGCGGACATCAGGCATCAGTACATGTATCTGGCGGTCAAAACGGCCGGAGCGCAGCAAAGCCGGATCCAGAATATCGGCACGGTTTGTGGCGGCAAGCACTATTATTCCGGAATTTGTATTAAAGCCGTCCATTTCCACAAGCAGCTGGTTAAGGGTCTGCTCGCGCTCGTCGTGTCCGCCTCCGAGGCCGGCGCCGCGGCGTCTGCCCACGGCATCGATTTCGTCAATAAATATAATGCAGGGTGCGCTGCGTTTGGCCTGAGCAAACAGGTCGCGCACGCGGGACGCTCCGATACCGACATACAGCTCTACAAAATCCGAACCGGTAATGGAATAAAACGGTACTCCGGCCTCGCCGGCCACCGCCTTGGCAAGCAGAGTTTTACCGGTACCCGGAGGGCCTACAAGCAGCACGCCCTTGGGCACGCGCGCTCCCATATCGGTAAACTGCTTGGGATTTTTGAGGAAATCCACAAGCTCCTGCATCTCTGCCTTTTCCTCTTCGGCGCCTGCTACATCGGCAAAGCCTGTTTTGTTTTTGCCGTCATAGGTCTTTGCGGTAGCGCGGCCGAACTGGGCTGCTTTTCCGTTGGCTGCCTGCATCTGCTGGAACATGAAGAATATTAGTCCGCCCATCAGCAGGAACATAATAATATAGGGCAGCAGAGTGGCAAACAGCGAGGGCTCGGGCTGGGGCAGATATTTGAAATCGGCCTGCAGCTTGCCCTGGCTTTTATAATCCGCAAACTTGGCGGCAAGCTCTTTGATATCGTCTTCTATTCCGCTGAAGCGGGCATAGTAATCATACTTTGCCCCTATGTCCTTAAAATCCTTCTCGCTTTTTACAGCCATGATAACATCTCCGCCGTTATACATGGCAACGCCGTATATCTCGCCCGCTTCAATTTTTTCAAAAAGCTTGTCAATACTGGAGAGCTCCTTATTGTCCTGAGCTCCCTGACTGATCACGGACCAAAGCAGCGCTATTACTGCGATTATCACTATAATATAAAGCACTTTTGCAAATGACTTCTTATTCAAGCGGCTATACCTCCGTCATTTTATACCTGTTTAGTATATCACATCGGATAAATATCATCAAATAAAAAAACCATAAATTTATAGAATTTTCATATTTAATATTGTGCTTTTGCGCGTTTGGAATTATAATATTAAAGCAATTGCCGCGCATATATTCCGGGAGAAGCGCGGACAAAACAGAAATACGGAGAAACTTCAATGGAATGCGTTAACACATGCGATTATCACGGCGGTGCAAGACGGGATTACATATATAACGGGCGGTTGCTTATAATCGTGGAACCGGCGGTGCGAAGGGCGGAGCCGTGTCCGTGGGTCTGGCGTGCCGAGTTTTTTGACGCCTTTCCCGCGGTGGATATTGCGCTTTTGCAAAGAGGATATGCCATAGTATATTATGCGCTCAGCGATATGTACGGCTGCCCCGAGGCGGTCAAACTGATGAAGCAGGCGCATGACTTTGTGACGGAACGGTTTTCTCTCAGGGACAAGGCAAATATATTCGGTTTTTCGCGGGGTGGTCTTTATGCCTGCAACTATGCTCTGGCATACCCCGAGGATGTACAGCTGCTTTATCTGGATGCTCCCGTTTTGGATATCAGGTCGTGGCCGCTTTGCCTGCTGCCCGCCACGGCGGCAAAAAAAGCCGATTTTACCGTGGAGGCGGCACAGTGTGCAGAGCTTTACGGCCTTACCTCGGAGCAGGAGGCGTTGGGTTTTCACGCAAGTCCCATTGACAGTGCGGACAGGCTTAAAAAACTGCCGGTACTGCTTATTGCGGGAGATGCCGACACAACGGTGCCTTTTTGCGACAACGGCGCTTTGCTGGCCCGCGTTCTGGAGGGCGGGGATTTCCTGCTGATTCTTAAGCCGGGTTGTGAGCACTGGCCTCATTCGCTTCAGGACCCCGCTCCGGCGGTGGATTTCATAGAGGCGCACAATCTTTGACCGGCATCACCCGCATTTGCTGTTTGGGACCCGGTCCGGCACGGCGGAAAGGCTTAAGCTATGACAGACCATATTGCTGCAATAATAGAGATAATCGGCGGAGCGGCCTTTGCGCTGTCCGGCGCTGCGGTCGCGATAGAGCACCGTCTTGATATATTCGGCGTGCTGGTTCTGGCACTGACTACGGCGGCGGGAGGCGGAGTGCTGCGCGATATAATGCTGGGCGTAACCCCGCCCGTGATTTTTTCAAATCCGGTGTACCTGGCCGTTTGTCTTGCGGTATCGGTGCTGTTTATACTACTGACCTTTTTTTCGCGCGGAAGGATGTTCCTTGATTATAAAACCCGGATGCAGAGCTTTATCAACATAGTGGACGCAGTAGGACTGGGCATTTTTGCCGCATTGGGTACCAAGGCCAGTCTGGCGGTAAGCCGGAACTATCTTCTGGCGGTTTTTATAGGTACCGTAACCGCTGTGGGAGGCGGCATACTGCGTGATGTATCGGTTGCGGTGCCGCCCAGGGTGTTCCGCAAGCATATATATGCGGTGGCGGCTATAGGCGGCTGCGTGATATACTGCATACTTACAAAAACCGTTCCGGAATGGGCGGCGCTGAGCGTTTCGGTGATAAGCGTTATTGCCGTGCGCGTGCTTGCATCGCATTTCAGGTGGAATCTCCCCATAATATCCGACGGTCAAGGGTCGGAAAAGAGCAGTTTTGACAAATAACTGCCGATAAACAACGGCACCGTGGAATTATTAAGCTCCGCCGTACGGCGTGAGGCACCCTTAGAAATACGGAGGTATGATTTATGGTCGGCTTTGATGAAAGCGCCGCACAGGCAATGCTTGCGGCAATGCAGGAGGACGCGGTCAAAGAGGACATGCAGCTTATGAAAAGTATCATTTCAAGCGCCTTTGAGGCGGAGCTGGAGTATATGCGACATGCGGGGATACTCAACAAAAACGGGGAGTTCTGCGACGGCTGTTACGACGATGACGACGCTTTTGACTTTATGACGGAGTCTCTCTCCAAGATCATGCCCGAGCTTGACCCTTACCGGCTGACCGATTGCCTGGAATACTATTGCGAGTATCATGACCGTTATCTGCAGGATAAAGGACTTCTGGAATGGTTATAGAAAAGGTGGCCGCATGTCTTGTGCGGCAAAAAATACTCAATGCTGACCGTACGCCCGGACCGAATTTCAGTACCGTAACCGTGGGCTTTTCGGGGGGTGCGGATTCGGTATGCCTGCTGTCGTGCCTTGTGAGCCTGGGCTGCAGGGTGCAAGCGGTGCATATAAACCATATGATACGCGGCAGCGAAGCGGAGCAGGACGCGGAATTTGCCCGCAGTTTCTGCGCGCAGCGCGGTATCCCCTTTACCCTGATAAAGGCGGATGTTCCGGCGTATGCCCAAGAGTGCGGACTGACATGCGAGCAGGCGGCGCGCGAGCTGCGCTACCGTGAATTGCGCCTTCGGGCCGGCGGAGGGCTTATTGCCGTAGCGCACAACAAAAACGATCAGGCCGAAACGGTACTGCTGCGGCTGGTGCGCGGCAGCGGAATAACCGGATTGTGCGCAATGAGTGAGCTCAGCGGCGACATTCTGCGGCCTCTGCTGGATGTCAGCCGTGCGGAAATTGAGAGGTACTGCGCGGAGCATGATCTGAAATATGTTACCGACAGCACAAATCTTATCCCCGACTGTTCCCGCAATATTATAAGGCTGGAGGTTTTGCCCCGACTTGCCGGGATAAATCCGGCCGCCGTTGACGGCATAGTGCGCGGTGCGCAGCTTATGGCGTCGGACGAGGAATGCCTGTCCATGGAAGCGCATAAGGCGGCCAAAAGAATTTTGCGGCAGGAGGGCGGTACGGTATCGGTTTCCATTACCGGGCTAACAGAGCTGCACCGCGCGGTAGCGGCGCGGGTTTTGCGCATTGCGGTAGCCGAGGCGGACAGCCCGGTGGATATCGAGCTTACCCATATAGAAGCCTGCCTGCGCCTGTGCCAAAATCAAAGCGGACGCAGCGTCAGCCTGCCGCGCGGAATAACCGTGCTGCGCAGCGGAGATAATCTTATAATACAAAAAAACGCTCCGGAGGTTAGGGACATCGAAATTCCCTTCGCCCAAGGCAGGTTTGAGCTGGGAGATGTAATTGTTGCCGTGTCCAGGGTCTCCGCCATGGGAGAGCGCGGAGAGAGATGCGAATATATCTCTCCCGGTGACACTGACGGCCTTGTACTGCGTCACCGCCGAGCCAGAGATTTTATACGCCCCGTCGGCGCGCCCGGCAGCAAGAGCCTAAAAAAATATCTGATAGACAAAAAGGTGCCGCTGCACCGGAGGGATAACCTGGTGCTGGCGGCGCGGGGCAGCGAAATATTGGCGGTGGTCGGGCTTACCGTATCGCAGGATGCCGCCGTCACGGCGGGCAGCGGAGAGATATATAAAATAAAGCTGGAATAGCGCCGGTATTATGCGGCTTGGTCATAACCGCCCGTGCAGCTTACGAATAAAGCCGCGCCCGGTGCCGCGCCGCATTGATGCCGCTTTGAATATGCGTATTTTTTATTGTTTTTGAGCCTGAAAGGAGAATAATTATGGAACTTCATCCGGACTGTGAGCGTATACTTTTTACGCCGGAGCAAATAGCCGCCGCGGTGGACGGCATAGCCCAGAGGCTGAACGCCGATTATGCAGGCAAAACCGTGTATATGGTGTGCATACTTAAAGGAGCCTCCACCTTTTACAGCGATCTTGTGCGCCGCCTGACTTTTGATGTGCGGTTTGATTTTATGTGCGTCTCCTCCTACGGCAGCGCTACCGCCTCAAGCGGCGCGGTGTGCATACGCAAGGATCTTGATTCCTCCATAAAGGATATGGATGTCATAATAGTGGAGGACATAGTGGATTCCGGTCTGACCATGCGTTATCTGACCGAGAACCTGCTTTCCCGCGACCCCAAAAGCATAAATATATGTGCGCTTATGGACAAGCCCTCCCGGCGGGAAGTCCCCGTAGAGGTAAAGTATTCCGGAATGGAGATACCCAATGCCTTTGTTGTGGGCTACGGCCTTGACTATGCCGAGCGCTACCGTAATCTGCCGTATATTGCGGTGCTCAGGCGGGAGATATACGCACCTGCAGCCTGCACAAAATAAATCAGGTTGACAAAATGCCGTGCCGAACATATAATGCTTTGTGTTCGGTTATGTATCCGTAGCGAAGCTGGATATCGCGTCAGACTCCGACTCTGAAGACCGTGGGTTCGAATCCCGCCGGGTACACCAACAAAAAAGCCTAATTTGTCTACTTGGCAAATTAGGCTTTTTTGAATGATGTTTGCCTTC
>JAQXIQ010000078.1 GCA_029007865.1 Bacillota bacterium | reverse complement strand
CATAACGAAAGAGCAAACTATACAATTACAGAAAACGAAAACGGCACTTGGACAGTCGCAGAAAAGACAGCCAAAAGCGGCGGTTGAATCGCATAAGTGCACGCTCGCACAGTTCGAGGATGCAAGCCTCCCGGGGTATTCACACGTTTTTGGTAACGTGCAGACCGGCAAACGGTGTAAAATAGCCGTAAGCGCGCCTCCGGTTTTGGCGGCATTATCCGGAGCGGCTAAATAACCAAACGCCGAAAAAATAAAAAAAGGAGTGTTTAGAATGACAAACACAAAAGCGACAAAGCGTGCATTGCTGCTTTCCGTTATGGCGATGCTTGTCTGCGTGGCGATGCTGGTAGGCACCACCTTTGCGTGGTTTACCGATTCGGCATCCACCGCAGTTAACAAGATTCAGGCAGGAACGCTGGAGATCCTGCTGCTTGACGAGAGAGGCAACAGCCTTGAGGGCGAGACACTGGGCTGGGTAGCCGCGGATGGCAGAGAGCAGGATGAAATCCTCTGGGAGCCGGGCTGTACCTATGAGCTTCAGCCCATCGTTATAAAGAACAACGGTAATCTTGCACTCAAATATAAGATTGTTATCACCGGCATTCAGGGCGACGCCGAACTTAACCAAGCTATCGAGTGGACGATTACCAATACTTCCGGGACTACCGCTCTTGACGCCGACCATGCTCTTGCAGTTGGCGCATCCGATACGCTGACCATAAAGGGTCACATGAAGGAAGATGCCGGCAACGAGTATCAGGGCAAGTCCATTGATAACATTGCCATTACCGTTTACGCAACTCAGGATACCGTGGAGTCTGACAGCACGAATAATCAGTATGATAAGGACGCCGAGTATGCAATCCCCGTAGCTACTGCCGGCGAACTGGCCGAGGCTCTTGCAAGCGGTAACGATGTTGTACTGACTGCGCCTATTCAGATGCCTGATGTAATTGAGATTAAAAGCGATGTTACTATATACGGCTCCGAAAACGGCAAGCTGCTTGCTCCCGATAATAAAGACCGCGTTATCAATATTACCGACAACACCGAGCCTATAATCCTCACCCTTTCCGGTGTTGATGTCGTGGGCCCGATCAGCGGTGCATACACCCGCGGCGTTTCGGTTTACGGTACCACCGATGTTACCATAGTTGTGGACAACTCCTCGGTTTCTGCTAACTATTATGCGCTTAACATTGCAGGCGACAACGACAATGTCGATGTTGTTGTCAGGAATGCCACTATCACCGGCTGGTGCGCGTTCCAGACCTGGTCCGCAGGCACAAAGGCCACCTTTGAAAACTGCACCCTTATAGGCAACAACGATAAGGGCTATAACGCTGACGGCTGGAACGACTTTGCTACCGTTGTTATCAATACGGATACAGCAAGTGTTGATCTGACCTTTAAGAACTGCCGTATCGAGGCAAATCAGACCACCGGCAACAAGCAGTATCTCCTCTCTGTCAGAGCAGGCGGCTGCAAGGTTACACTGGATGGCTGCACATACTTTGCCAACGGCGCAGAGATAGCCGACGAGGATCTCGGCAGCTATATCAGCCTGTATTCTGCAGCAATTGATTTGGTGTTGACCATAGACGGAACCATTATTCCGATCAGCTGATTATGTATCCGAACGCTGTCCCTCTCCATAACGGGGAGGGACACTTTTATTTCATAAGAACTGTTTGTGTGGCCTTTGGCTTCGGGGGTATAAGCTTAAAACGCTCGGATTGTGCTGTGCAAACCCATATATAATGTGTTATATGCAGAAGGCGATATGCTTTCTGCATTTTTTTTGCCGCAAGGCCCGATATTATACGCTGTCCCAAGCGCAAGAATAACCTTATGCGTAGCATTCGCCGCAAAGAGTAATAATTCGGCAAAACAACTCAAAGGAAAACGGATAAAAGGAAGGAATTGGTATTAGTAAAGCGGAGCGGGCGGAGCCGCAAAATACGCCGGAATGAGCGTTCCTGCGGCGGCGCTATCAGCCGGGATGCAAAAAAAGAAAGGATTAGTGTTATGGGTAAGGCAATTGTTGTTACATCGGGTAAGGGCGGCGTGGGGAAGACCACGGCGACGGTAAACATCGGCGCCGCTCTTGCGGAGCAGGGCAAAAACGTGCTGCTTATCGACGCCGACCTGGGGCTTCGGAACCTGGACCTGATGATGGGGGTGGAGAACAGGATAGTGTATGATGTTGTGGATGTGCTTGCGGGCAGATGCAGGCTCAGACAGGCGGTGGTGCGCAATAAGCGCAACGACAGGCTGGCGCTGCTGCCGGCGTCCCAGACGCGCAACAAGGATGCGCTGAAGGAGGGACAGCTTAAAAACCTGATACAGGAAGTGCGGGACAGCTATGATTTTATTCTGATAGACTGCCCTGCGGGAATTGAGCAGGGCTTCAGCAATGCCGTGGAGGGCGCTGAGGAGGCGGTGCTTGTGTGCACTCCTGAGATTGCGTCGGTGCGCGACGCCGACCGAGTGGCGGGGTTACTTGCGGCCAGTGAGGTGGAGGGCGTGCGCCTGGTGGTAAACAGGGTGCGGGCCGACCTTGTGCGCAAAAGGGAGATGATGAGCGTGGAGGACATAGAGGAGATACTGGGACTTAAAGCGGTTGGCGCAGTGCCGGAGGATCCGCTTGTGGTCAGGGCGGCAAACCTGGGAGAGCCGCTTATCTATTCCGTGCGGTCCGCCGCCGGACAGGAATACAGAAAAATTGCCCAGAAGCTGGCCGGGCTGAGGGAAATACCGGACAGAAAGCACGGGATGAGCGCATGGGTGCAGAAGCTGCTGGGCGTAAAGGCCGCAGGCTGACGGGAGGCGTACATATGAAGCTGTTAAAAAAGATATTCCGCAGGCGCGGAAGCGCGGGAACGGTCAAAAAGAGACTCAAGGAGGTCATAGCCGGCGACAGACTGTGCGTATCTTCGTCGGTCATGGAGCAGATACAGGGCTCCGTGCGGGAAATACTGCTGCGCGAGATGAATTCACAGGAGGATATGCTCTTTGCAATTTCCAGCAGGCGCGAGGGCGGCAGCACCGTGCTTACGCTGAACGTATCCTTTTCCCCAAAGAGCGTGGAGGCGCCGCTGGCTTCCTGAATGCAAAATAATTAACAAATTACATGTAGATTTTTGCCCTTGTTTATGATAGAATAAAAACAAATAATTATTTTAGGGCAAAACATGCGGTTTGATAAAAAAAGTTTTGAAAATATAGAATATATTCTGCCTATAATAGTGCTTTTGCTGTTTATGATAGGCCTTATTGCCATAACCATAGCCACGGCCAGCCCGTTTACCGGGGAGGAGCTCACCTTCGGCGAGATCATGGCCAACCTTGATTTTTCCGTGGTGGGGCTGCAGGCGATATTCTTTGCGGTGGGACTTGCGGTAACGGTACTGCTTATGCTAATCGATTACCGACTGTACTCAAAGATCTGGTATCTGGTGCTGGCGGCCGGCGTGGGACTGCTGCTGCTGGTGGTGTTCTTCGGCAAAACCCGCGGAGGAACTCAGGGCTGGATATATCTTAACTCCAGCGGAAGCATTACGCTGCAGCCCTCGGAGATAGTAAAGCTGGCCATGATACTGGTGTGCGCAAAATTCCTTGCCGACCGCCCCATGGAACGCTTTGTGGACGTCCTGCCGGCGGCCGGGGCGTTTGTGGCCATTATTGCCGTGCTGCTGTATCAGATGGACATAGGCACTACCATAGTATATGTCGTGGCTTTTGTGGGCATGGCCTTTATGTCCGGGGTCAAGCTGCGCTATCTGGGGGCTTTCGGGCTGGCGGGCGCCGCATTCTGCGTCTTTGCCTGGTTCGTGCTGATGGGGGACAGACAGCGCTCCAGGATAATCAACTACTTTGTAAACGGCGGCGAAGGCGACGAATTCCTGCAGCTCAACCGTTCCATTGCCGTTATAGGCTCGGGCGGGTTTGCCGGCAAGGGACTCTTCAGCGTGGGAGCGCTGAGCCAGCTAAACTATATACCCGTCATAGAGACCGACTTTATATTTGTTGCCATTGCCGAGACCTTCGGGTTTGTGGGCTGTTTTATACTGCTTGTCATATATGCGCTGCTGATTTTCAGGATGTGGCTGCTGGCGCGCCGCACGCAGGATAAATTCGGCGCGCTTATAATCTACGGCATCATGTTTATGTTTATGTTCCACATCTTTGAAAATATCGGCATGACCATAGGCATTATGCCCATTACCGGGATACCTCTGCCCTTTATAAGCAAGGGAGGCACGAACCTTGTGACAAGTATGGCGGCAATAGGGCTTATACTGTCGGTAAGGTTCCACAGCCGGGAGAAGCGTCAGGAGCTTGTGTAAAGAGCGCGGCGCCGGCTGCAATGTCGGTATATTGTTAAATATTTCTGTTCCCGGAGTTGAAATTTTTCCGGCACTGTGTTATAATAGTTACGGTGGTACAGTATTCTAGTCAGCATTGATTGTCTTGAAGGCGGGGTTAAACTATCGTCAAAGGGCATATCGATGAAGTTTCTGGTGCAGGCTTTGAACGCCCAGTTTGGGGTCTGTGCTGGGAGTTAAGGAGGAAGGGCGATCCGCAATGGCATGCGGGCGTTGACCCAGCCTCCGTGGAGACATATTTGGGTAACTGCCTCACGGGAGGTGTTACTGGGTATGAAGAACCTGCTATGCGGTGGCGAGGCCGCTGTGTACAGTGTAGCCTGCCTTGAAGTGGCAATGAGGGAAAAGGGAACAACGTCCGTGCGTCACGGCCATGTCGCGCGAGGCGATCGCTCTTTGAAATCCTTGCTGCAAAAGAGGCTAGAGGCAATTTCTGCTGTCGGGGAAATCCCCTAGACTGAATATGCCTGCCATGGATTATAGTGCGGTCTGAGTGGTTATCGAGCGCGGCACGGAGCGATCTTGCCGTACGGACTTTAAAGGGAAACCGCTTCATCGGCGACGGGGAGCAGTCCGCAGGGAAATCCGGCTCGACCTAAGCCGCAAGGTTTACAGGGCAGGCTGCCACCTCATTTTGGAGAACTTTTTGCAATGAAGGACAGAGAAAAACACCATAAAAAGCTATCGGGAGCGCGGTGGACTGCCGTTGTTACCGCCATGTCTTTTGCTCTCACCGTTGTTTTTTCCTTTTTGGCCGAATCGGTTACAAATTCCGCATCCATCCTGCTGTCGGTGCTGATACTGCTGCTGCTTATAGCCATAAGCATATTTGCCGATATTATAGGCACCGCCGTGACGGTCTGCGACCCTGCGCCCCTGGTGGCAATGTCCAGCCGGAGGGTCAAGGGCGCAAAGTCGGCACTGCGGCTTATCCGCAATAACGAAAAGGTGGCCAGCATTTGCTGCGATGTCATAGGGGATATATGCGGCATTGTCACCGGTGCCGCCACAACGGCCATAGTGTATATGATTATGTCGGCGGCGTCGGGAAGCAGTGAGACGCTCCGGCTGTGGATATCCATTATTATAAGCGCATGCGTGGCGTGCCTGACCATAGGCGGCAAGGCCTTCGGCAAGACCGTGGCGCATAAAAAGAGCAAGAGCATTGTCTTTACCATAGGCAGGATAATGTCTGTTGCCGATAAGGGCGATAAATAGTGTACGGCATTGCAGAAATCAAGGCGATGAATGATGAACAGCTTGCAGAGGCTGCCCGGAATATACGGGAGGAGCTGCTGCGGGCTACAAGCGCAAACGGCGGTCATCTGGCCTCAAACCTGGGGACGGTGGAACTGACGCTTGCGCTTCATTGCGTCTTTGACTCCCCCAAGGATCGCCTGGTGTTCGACGTGGGGCATCAGACCTATACGCACAAGCTGCTCACCGGGCGGAGCCTTGAGCATCTGCGCTCGGAAAACGGTACGGGCGGCTTTCCCGACCCTGACGAGAGCGAGCATGACCCATTTGTCGTGGGACACAGCGCTACAGCGGTATCCACGGCTCTGGGCCTTGCAAGGGCAAGGGACATCAAGGGAGAGCATTTTCATATAGTGGCCGTAGTGGGGGACGGAGCCTTCGGAGGCGGTATGAATCTGGAGGCGGTAAACGACCTGGGCTACAACAAGACTCCGCTGATAATTGTGCTCAACGACAACGAAATGTCCATTTCCCGCAATGTCGGCGCCATTTCCAGGCATCTGGTAAAGCTCAGGACGGCGCGCGGATATGCCGGGCTCAAGCGAGGCCTGGAGCGCTTTTTGAAGGGTATTCCGCTGGTGGGCGGATATCTGTTCCGCGCCGCGCTCAGCATTAAAAACCTTTTCCGCTATATTCTTATAGGCAATACCGTGTTTGACAACATGGGCATAAAATATATCGGCTCTGTGGACGGTCACAATATCCGCGAGCTTAAAAACATACTGCGGCGCGCAAAAGAGGAAACGGTGCCCGTTATAGTACATGTCCGCACAAAAAAGGGCAAAGGCAGCGCGGAGGCGGAGCAAAACCCCGCGGCATTCCACGGCGTGGCGCCGTCCGGGGCACCCAAAAGCAGCAAACAGGATTTTACCTCCTGCTTCGGCAGCGTGCTTACCGAGCTTGCCGGGCGGGACAAACGCGTATGCGCCGTTACTGCCGGAATGACGGGAAGCACGGGGCTGAGCGGCTTTGCCGCAAGCTTTCCGGAGCGCTTTTTTGACGTGGGCATTGCCGAGCAGCACGCGTTAGGGCTTTCCGCAGGACTGGCAAAGGGCGGAATGCGGCCGTTTGCCGCCATTTATTCCACATTTCTGCAAAGAGGCGCGGACCAGATCTTCCATGATATAATGCTTAACAGGCTGCCGGTAACGCTGTGCGTGGACAGAGCCGGGTTTGTCGGACAGGACGGACGCACGCATCAGGGAGCATACGATATAGCCATTCTGAGGCAGTACGGAATAACCGTAATGGCTCCCGCGTGCAACAGCCAGCTGCGTGATATGCTGGAGCTTGCGCTGACCCTTCCCGGGCCGTGCGCCATACGCTACCCCAAGGGCTGCGGAATGGACGCCGACATCGGGCACACCGAGCTTTTCAGATGG
Organism: Bacillota bacterium; assembly: GCA_029007865.1. Classification (GTDB taxonomy): domain Bacteria; phylum Bacillota; class Clostridia; order Christensenellales; family QALW01; genus UMGS1338. The sequence goes on along the minus strand of JAQXIQ010000078.1, from coordinate 45,307 downwards.
CAGACCGTGCGGCACGGCGCCGACGCCGTCATAATCGCCTTCGGCGCGCTGCTGGGGCAGGCGGTCGGGGCAGCCGAGCTGCTGGAGGAGCGGGGGGTAAGCGCCTGCGTTATCAACGCCTGCTTTATAAGTCCCATCGATACGGAGCTGCTGCGCTCCATTACTGCACCCGTGGTATGCGTCGCGGAGGACAATGCGGCGCCCGGAGGACTTGGGGAAGCGGTATCCGCCATTATTGACGCCTCCCGCCTGCTGTGCATAAGCGGAGAAAAGGGTTTTGCCCTGCACGCTCCCGTGTCTGCTCAACAGAAGACCTGCGGATTGGATGCGCAGGGCATAGCAAACAGGATATTTGCGCGGCTGCGGGCGCAGACAACGGGCTTGCCGGCCGGAAAACGCACGGCAACGACCAAAATTGACGGATAATTAAATTCAACCTTGTATATTTATGCATTTTGTAGTATAATGCCTTTCGTGGAGTTTTTCGTGGAGTCTTTCGTGGAGTTGAAAACAATGTTTAAGGTTATAGGCATATATGTTAATACCGATAAGGATGCCGATATGTCCTGCGCGCAGAAAATGGCCGGACTGCTTGAAAAGTACGGCTTTGAGCCGCTGCTGAGGTGTTCTCCGGGTCTGGAAGAGTGCATGGATACGGTGAGCTTTATCCGCAGGTGCGAGGCGGTGTTTGTCCTGGGCGGCGACGGCACCCTGCTGATGGTGTCCAAGCTGTGCGCCGTGTATTCGGTGCCGGTGCTGGGCATAAACTTAGGCAGAGTGGGCTTTCTCTCCGAGGTGGAGCTCTCCGAACTGGATGGCGCGGTGGCAAGGCTTGCGGCGGGAGATTATACGGTGGAGCAGCGCATGCTGCTTAAATGTACCGTTGCGGGGGAACCCCTTTACGCCCTTAACGAGATCGCTCTGCACAGGCGCACAGACGAGCACATGATAAACGTGCGCGTAACGGCGGGCGGCCACGCGGTGGACAGCTTTTATGCCGACGGCGTGCTGGTGGCGTCACCTACCGGCTCTACGGCTTATAACCTTTCGGCAGGCGGCCCCATAGCGGCTCCCGGCGCCGAGGTCATGCTGCTGACGCCTATAAGCGCACATACCCTGCGCGCAAGGCCTTATGTATTTTCCTCTCGGGATACTCTGCGCGTGCAGACGGCGGAGGGCAGCGGCGTCATAGCCATTGACGGAGTCCAGCTTTCCCTCTGTGGCGCGGACGGCTTTACAGTGGAAAAAGCGCCGTTTACCGCAGGGTTCATACGGGTGACCGACAAAAGCTTTTATCAGCGTCTCAACTCCAAGCTGAGCGAGTGGAGCGTTAAATAAAACAAGCCGGAGCACCGCGACGCAGTGCGCGGCACCGGCGTCCGGGACGCCGGGCGAATTCTCGGGTGCGGGGACTCCGCTACACAGCCCGCAGAGGATGCGGAAACCAACAAGGCGAATTCCCGGGTGCGGGAACTCCGCAGCGGCGATATTAAAATTACGGGATAAGGATGTATATATATGAAATCTGCCAGACATTTCAGGATACTTGAGATAATCCGCGACAGCGTAGTCCAGACTCAGGAGGAGCTTGCCCTGATACTCAAGCGGGAGGGCTATGATGTTACGCAGGCTACGGTCTCGCGCGATATCAAGGAGCTGAACCTGATAAAAACGCCGTGCGCCGACGGACGGTACAGATACAGCGTACAAAGCGGCGTAAGACAGGAACAGCAGGAGCGCCTGCATAAAATATTCGCAAGCACTGTGCTGAATGTGCGCAGCGCAAACAATATCATAGTGCTGAAAACCATGCAGGGGAGCGCCAACACCGTGGCGGTGGTGATCGACGGCTTGAGCAACGAGGACATCCTGGGCTGCGTGGCAGGGGACGACACAGTAATAATTGTGGTAAGCTGCAATGAGAAGGTTGCGCCTATCACCGCACTCATTCAGGAACTGATGCACTGACGGAGGGCCTTATGCTTTACAGTCTCAGCATAAAAAATGTCGCTCTGATAGACAATATCACGGTTTGCTTTTCCGACGGCTTTAATGTAATAACGGGTGAGACCGGCGCAGGAAAGTCCATAATGGTGGATTCCCTTAACCTGCTGCTGGGGGACCGCACCGACAGGGAGTTAGTGCGCACCGGCACCTCCGCCGCGGAGATTGAGGGCGTGTTCTGCGTAAGGGATAAAAATACGGCCAGGGTGGCCGAGGCTCTGGATATCGAGCCGGACGACACTCTTATAATCCGGCGCACCGTAACGGCGGACGGCCGCAGCATGATAAAGGCCAACGGCAGGACGGTCACGCTTTCTGCGCTGAAGCGGGCCATGCGGTATCTGGTGGACATTTACGGCCAGCATGAGCACCAGACCCTGCTGCGCAAAGAGAGCCATCTGGAGCTGTTGGACAGCTATGCCCAGAGCGGGCTGAAGGATGCGCTCAGGCTCTGCGGCGAGTGCTATGCCGAATATTCCGATATTTACGGCCGCCTGCACGCCGACTGGGGCAGCCCCGGGGAGCGCGAGCGCAGAATGGACATTTTAAGGTTCCAGATTGATGAGATCGAGGCCGCCGGGCTCACTCCGGGCGAGGAGGAGGAGCTGCAAAAGGAAAAAAGAAGATTGGCAAACGCCGAATATATATCGCAGAACCTTCAGCTTGCGCATGAGGCGCTCAACGGTGAGGAAGGCGGCGCCTGCGAGGCGCTGGCCGTGGCGGTCAAGGCGCTTGAGGAAATATCCCGGCGCGACGGCAGCTTTGAGCCGCTGCTGGAGCGGCTGCGCAGCGTCTGCTACGAGGCGGAGGACATATCCTCGGAGCTGGACGGGGCGGAGGACATTGAGGATCCCGCGGCACGCCTGGAGCAGGTGGAGGACAGACTGCAGCTTATAAAGCAGCTTTGCAGGAAATACGGCGCGGACATTGCGGAGGTAAACGGCTTTGCCGCCGCGGCGCGTCTGCAGCTTGAGGAGCTGGCAAACGCGGAGGAGACGGTACGCAGGCTGACGGCTCAGTGCGCCGAGGCGCGCAGCAGGCTGTATAAGGCCTGCGCGGAGCTTAGCCGCCTGCGCAGGGAGGCGGCCACACGCCTGGAGTCCGAGCTGGACACTCAGCTTAAAGTGTTGGGCATGAAAAGCGCGGTGTTCAAAGTGCGCTTTGAGGATATGCCCCGCGAGGAAACCGCTAACTACAGGGCGGACGGCTTTGACGAGGCGGAGTTCATGTTTTCCGCCAATCTTGGGGAACCGCTCAAGCCTCTTGTAAAGGTCATATCCGGGGGCGAGATGAGCAGGTTTATGCTGGCGTTTAAGAGCATAATGGCGGACAGCGACGAAATTGAAACCATGGTTTTTGACGAGATAGATACCGGAATAAGCGGTAAAATGGCACAGGTCACCGCGGAAAAAATGGCGGTGATAGCGGCTTCGCACCAGGTTTTGTGCGTAACGCATCTGCCGCAGATCGCCGCAATGGCGTCCGCGCACTTTTTTGTAAGCAAAAGCGAGGACGGCGGCAAGGCCGTGACCCGGACCGAGACCGTGGAGGGAATGGACAGGGAGAGGGAGATCGCGCGGCTTGCCGGAGGCGAAGTCACCGATATCGCCGTGGCTCACGCGCGGGAGATGCTCAAAAGAGCCGAGGAGTTCCGCTTGCAGCTCCGGCAGGGTTGACCCTTGCCGCACCCGGGCGAGGGGCGCAGGGCGCGCAGAATGCCGGGTTTTCCGTAATAGTAATCCGTAATAACAGTTTAGCCGCACGCAAAAAAGCGTGCGGCTTTATATGTCTGCGGAAGTTCGGCGCTGTCTATGAAAGTTCGGCGCCGTCTGCGGAAGTTCGGCGCCGTCTGCGAAAGTTAGGCGCTGTCTGCGGAAGTTCGGCGGAAGCTGTGCTTCCGTGTTTTTAATAAGGTTTAATACTGCACAGCAGTGTTACAAGCACCTGGACTGCCATAAGCACAGAGGAGGCGACGGCCGTCCTTGCCGCCTTGTTGGGCTTTTTGTACAGCAAAAGCAGATAGATGCCCGCCACGGCGATAAGCATACCCGCCGCGTAAAGCACAAGTGCGATCATGCTGCCTTCCTGCCTGAGCAGACCTCTGACATGACCGGAAACGCCCATTTCAAAACAGGCAAACGCAAAATACGATAAAACCGTTAATACCGCGCGAAGCGCGTTGAATATTTTAGCTTTCATATAAGCACCTCATTACGGCTCGCGATAAATGTAAACGCTTTCGGCTGTGCCCCGGCTGTTAAACTCTATGGCGTAATATGACGTGGAGCCCAGTCTGTAGCCCTCGAAGCGTCCGTGTTCCGTAAGCCGGCCGTAGCGTTCCTCGATCTGTTCCCGGGTCTTGCCTATTATCCATAAGTCGTTGTATTCACTTGTCAGGGTATAGGACATGACGTACCAAAGCATCACGCAAACCGCCAAAACACATATTGCGGAAACACATATATAAATAACGGTCTTTGTTCTTTTTTTCATAAGCCCCTCCTTTTGTTTTACGATACTCCACGGATATTGTACCTGTTTTCCGACGAAAAGCATTTTTCCTTTGCTTTTCCGATACCGCATTCCGGCTTAACGCCGCGCAGCAGCCTCCCGGCTTTGCGGTATCTGTCTCTTTTGTATTTTACCTTGGCAAAAACATAATGTCAATACCAATAAAATTTGTTTTTGTCAAAGATTAAAACATAACACGGAAACCTGCGGAAATATTGCGCTTTTTTGTTTGCGGAACGCCTGCCGGCAAGCCGGTTCGGCGCAGGTGTTATCCCGCGCTTTTTGACGGCGCAGAGGGATAAATTGTTCAAAAGTGTTAATAAATTGTTCATGGAAAAATGTATAAAAACTATTGACAAAAACAAATAACAGTTATATACTTTGCTCATGTTAGCACTCGAAGGCCTTGAGTGCTAACAATTCGGGAGCGGATAGGCTCAGGCAGAAGGGAGATGCGTCGGTTACGGAGCTTTCGGAGCGCAAAAAAAAGATCCTCAAGACTATAATTGACGATTACATTTCCACCGCCATGCCGGTAGGCTCCAAGACCATAGCCCAGCACATGGGCATGAGCATCAGCTCGGCTACCGTGCGCAACGAGATGAACGAGCTGGAGACCATGGGTTATCTGGATCAGCCGCACACCTCGGCGGGACGCATTCCGTCGGACAAGGCGTTCAGGATGTATGTCGACAGTCTGATGGAAATGTCGCAGCTCACCTCTCCGGAGATGGATTTTGCCTGCGATTATTACGACGAGCGCATGGTGCAGACAGAAACGGTATTAAAGGCGGCGGCCTCCGCCATAAGCGAAGCCACCGATTATGTTTCGGTGGTGATGGTGCCCAGGCTCAGCTCCGTGACCATAAGGCACCTGCAGCTCGTGCCAATAACCCCCAGCACGGCCCTTGCGGTGCTTGTCACCGACGCGGGCGTGATAAGGGATACGCCCGTCAGCTTCAATACCGAGGTTACGCCCCAGCAGCTGGAGGACGTCAGTAAGAGCCTCAACGGTATTTTTTCCGGCAGGCGGATAACGCCGGAGGATCTGGACATTCACTCCGAGATAATGCAGGAGCTCAGGGGACAGCGCGAGATATTCTCTCAGGTCACCGATATAATACGGGATCACCTGCTTGCCGGAGATTCCTCCGTGGAGGTGGGCGGCGCGGCAAGGCTGCTGAGCCATCCTGAGTACAACGACGTGGGCAAGGCAAGGGAAATGCTGCAGCTGCTGGATTCCGGAGAGATAGGCCGGGCGATTGAGCAGTCCGACGGCGTGGAGCTCAAGGTGACCATAGGCAGCGAGAACCGCAGCGAGCATCTCAAGGATTGCTCCGTGGTTACCGCCAGCTATAAGATAGGGGGCAGAGCCGCCGGAACCATCGGCGTCATAGGCCCGGTCAGGATGAAATACGACAAGGTAATAAAGGTGCTTTCCTATATGAAGGCCTCGCTTTCCGAGGTGCTCAGCAGTTCCGGAAAGCTGCTTGATCAAAACGGTAAGGAGAATAACGATGAGCAAGAACAAAAATGACGAAAACATGACGCCCGATGAGAGCGTTAATGCGGCAAATGAGCAGCAGAGCGCCGCACAGGAGCCGCAGAGCGCGCAAAACGGTGCAAATACGGCGCAGGACGCGCAGAGCCAGTACATGGATCCCTCCGAGGCGGAGGAGCAAAAGCCGCAGGATGACGAAAAGGCAAAACTGCAGGCCAAGATAGATTATTATATCGATATTGCCCGCAGGACGCAGGCGGATTTTGAAAACTACCGCAAGCGCAACCTTACGGCAAGGGCGGAGGCTCTGGCGGAGGGCAGACTGGAGGCGGTAAAGGCCTTTCTGCCCGTAATTGACAACATAGACCGCGCAATAGCCCATGCCAAGGAGGGCGACCCGGTTACCGAGGGGCTGATTCTGGTGCGCAGACAGATAGACAAGACCCTTGCCGACCTTGAAATACAGGAGCTTGGCACGGTGGGGGAGAAATTCGACCCGAATCTGCATGAGGCGGTCATGCAGGCCCCGGCTCAGGAGGGTCAGGAAAGCGGCGTTGTGGCGGAGATTTTCCAGAAGGGATACCGCATGGGAGACAAGGTCATACGCTATACGATGGTAAAGGTCACAGAGTGATATCAAATGCCGGAAGCGGCATGGGATATAAATTAATCAGATTATTATAGTTTTAGGAGGCTTTATTATGAGCAAAATTATTGGTATAGATTTAGGTACAACAAACTCCTGCGTAGCTGTTATGGAGGGCGGCGAGCCGGTAGTAATCCCCAATTCCGAGGGCAGCCGTACAACCCCTTCGGTGGTGGCGGTCAATAAGGACGGCGAGCGTCTGGTGGGCGCCATAGCAAAGCGCCAGGCCGTGGTAAATTCCGACAGCACCGTGATTTCCATCAAAAGAGAGATGGGCACGAATTACAAGGCCAGGATGGGCGGCAAGGAGTATACTCCGCAGGAGATATCCGCTATGATACTGCAGAAGCTCAAGGCGGACGCGGAAAGCTATCTCGGCGAGCCTGTAACACAGGCGGTAATCACCGTTCCGGCATACTTCTCCGATTCTCAGCGTCAGTCCACCAAGGATGCCGGCAAGATAGCCGGACTTGAGGTGCTGCGCATTATCAACGAGCCTACGGCGGCTTCTCTGGCTTACGGTCTTGACAAGGACGGCAACCACAAGATACTGGTTTATGACCTGGGCGGCGGAACCTTCGATGTTTCCATCCTGGAGATAGGGGACGGCGTATTCGAGGTGCTGGCCACCAACGGCAATACCCGTTTGGGCGGCGACGATTTCGATAACCGCATCATAAGCTGGATGGTGGACGAGTTCAAAAAGAGCAACGGCGTGGACCTCTCCAAGGACAGAAAGGCAATGCAGCGTCTCAAGGAGGCTGCGGAAAAGGCCAAGATCGACCTTTCCGGCGTGATGAGCACCAATATCAGCCTGCCCTATATAACTGTGGCGGACGGCGAGCCGGTACACCTTGATATGACTCTTACCAGGGCCAAGTTCGACGAGATGACCCGCGACCTTGTCAAGGCCACCATCGACCCCGTAAACAAGGCGCTCAAGGATTCCGGACTCAGCCTTTCCCAGATAGACAGAGTCATCCTGGTGGGCGGCTCGACAAGGATCCCCGCGGTTCAGGCCGCAGTCAAGGAAGCTACCGGCAAGGAGCCTTACAAGGGCATCAACCCCGATGAGTGCGTTGCCATAGGCGCGGCCATTCAGGCGGGCGTTCTGGCAGGCGAGGTACATGACGTGCTGCTGCTGGACGTTACGCCGCTTTCCCTGGGCATTGAGACCCTGGGCGGCGTATGCACAAAGCTGATTGAGAGAAACACCACCATCCCGGCAAAGAAGAGCCAGATTTTCTCCACCGCCGCGGACGGACAGACCTCGGTTACCATCCATGTGCTCCAGGGCGAGCGCGAGATGGCGGCTGACAACAAGACCATAGGCAACTTCAATCTGGACGGCATTCCGGCCGCTCCCAGAGGAGTTCCGCAGATCGAGGTCACCTTTGATATTGACGCAAACGGCATAGTACATGTTTCCGCCAAGGATCTGGGCACCGGCAAGGAGCAGCAGATAACCATTACCGCCAGCACCAATCTTTCCGAGGCCGAGATAGACAAGGCAGTAAAAGAGGCGGAGCGCTTCGCGGCGGAGGACAAGAAGAACAAAGAGGCCATTGAGGAGAGAAACAAGGCGGATAACCTTGTGTATCAGACCGAGCACACCGTTAAGGAGCTGGGCGATAAGCTCTCCGCCGACGACACCGCCAAGATCAATGCGGAGCTGGAAAGCACCAAGAAGGCACTTGAGGGCACCGATATCGAGGCTATCAAGGCAGCGGCAGAGAAGCTCACAAATGTCTCTTACGAGATATTCGGCAGGATCTATCAGCAGCAGGCGGCTCAGCAGCAGGCGCAGCAGGGCGGCGCACAGGGCGCTCAGCAGGGCAATGCGGGCGCAGGCGCAGCCGACAACGGAGAAAAGGTTTACGACGCCGACTATGAGGTAGTAAACGACGACAAATAATATCCGTTTTGATTCTTCAGACGAAGCCGTGAAAGCACGGCTTCGTTTTGAGGTATTCGGGGCAGGAGCCGGAGACAGAACCTGCGGCCTGAGCCCGGGCGCGTCCGTGCAAAAGCAGCTGCACGGCATAAGGCGTAAAACGGAGGGTAAAAGGCAGGAGATTTTATGGCGGAAAAACGAGATTATTACGAGGTGCTGGGCGTTTCCAAAACGGCCGGCGAGGATGAGATAAAAAGCGCATACAGGAAACTCGCCAAGAAGTATCACCCGGACCTCAATCCGGGCAATGCGGAGGCAGAGGCAAAATTCAAGGAGGTCAATGAGGCATACGCCGTGCTGTCGGACTCGGAGAAGCGTGCGCGGTACGACCAGTTCGGTACTGCGGATCCGCAGGCGGGCTTCGGCGGAGCCGGCGGCTTTTCAGGCGGCTTTTCCGGTACGGGCTTTGAGGATATTTTTGAAAATATTTTCGGAGGCGCTTTCGGTGGCGGCGGGCGCAGGAGCAACGGCCCGGAACGGGGACGCGACCTGCGCGTGGATATAGACCTTACCTTTGAGGAGGCGGCATTCGGCGTCAAAAAGGAAATAAACCTTACCCGCGAGGAGTCCTGCGACGAATGCGGCGGCAGCGGAGCGGCAAAGGGCACGACGGCGGAGACCTGTCAGACCTGCCATGGAACGGGACAGATACGCACCACTCAGAACACGGTGTTCGGCAGCTTTTCCTCTTCGCAGCAATGCTCGGTCTGTCACGGCAGCGGAAAGATAATACGAACTCCGTGCAAAAAGTGCGCCGGCAAGGGCCGCATCAGGCGAAGCAGACGCATCAGCGTAAACGTGCCTGCCGGAATAGACAACGGTCAGGCAATAACCCTGCGCGGCGAAGGCGAGCAGGGCAGGCGCGGCGGTGCGGCGGGCGATCTGTACGTATATTTCACCGTCAAGCCGCACAAGCTGTTTAAGCGCAGCGGCAGCGATATATATCTGGAGATCGCAGTCAGCTTTGCAAATGCGGCGCTGGGTGCCGAGATAACGGTGCCGACGTTAGAGGAGAACATAAAATACAAAATACCGGAGGGCACGCAGCCCGGCACGGTGTTCCGTTTGCGCGGCAAGGGCATAAAGAGGCTGGGCGGCTCCGACCGCGGCGATATGTATGTCACCGTGGGAGTGGACGTCCCGCGCAAGCTCACCGCAAAGCAGAAGGATTTGCTGCGCGCCTTTGACCAGAGCGTCTCCGGACAGGAAACGACGGAAAAAAAGCGCGGTATATTCGGCGGCAAATAACATACGGCCAAACGGAAGCCTGAGGCGGCCGTGCTCAGCAGCGGCTTTTGAAAAATGATACTTATGCGGCTTTTTAGGGCATGTTGCGGTTGCGCAGCATGCTTTTTTCTGTTAAAATATCGCAAAGGATATTTAATCCGCAGTAAAACACCTCTTTGTAATTATGCACTGAAGGATTTCACCCCGCGGCGGTTTCCGCCGCGCGATTGCACGGAAGGAAGATACAATATGGAATGGTTTGAGCTGTCAATAGCAACTACTCATCAGGCCTGCGAGGCCGTAGGAGGCGTGCTTCTGTCATGCGGGGTCAACTGTTGGGCGGTGGAGGACAAAGCCGACCTGACGGATTTTATGCAGCATAACCGCGAGCTGTGGGACTATGTCGACGACTCCCTGCTTGAGCGCGGGGAGGGCGTCACCGTAAAGGTCTATCTTGCGGATAACGAGCAGGGCAGAGAGACCGTGCTGCTTATCAGGAATGTGCTGGCGGACTTCAAAAAGCGGGAAACCGAGCTGGACCTTGGCCCCCTGAGCGTAAAAACGGGCACCGTTAACGAGGAGGACTGGGCCAACGCCTGGAAAAAGTATTTTCATCCCATCGAGATAGGCGACAGGCTGACGGTCTGTCCCTCCTGGGAGGATTATGACAATGCTTCGGGGCGAAAGGTGCTCAGCATAGACCCGGGCAGCGCCTTTGGCACGGGAGGCCACGCCACCACAAAGCTGTGTCTGACGCTGCTGGACGGTATGGACTGCAAGGGCAAAAGCGTGCTGGATGTGGGCTGCGGCAGCGGAATACTTGCCGTTGCGGCACTGCTGCTGGGCGCCGATAAAGCCCTTGGGGTGGACATTGACCTCAACTCGGTAAACGTCGCTCAGCAGACGGCGCTGCGCAACGGCGTGCAGGACAGGGCAGACTTCCGCCAGGCCGATCTTGCGGCGGGAGTTACCGGCAAGTACGACATCGTCACGGCAAATATCGTGGCGGATATAGTCATGCGGCTTACTCCGGACGTTCCGGCGCTGCTGGCGCCCGGCGGACGGTATATCGTTTCCGGCATCATCGACGAGAGGGTGGAGGAGGTAGTCCGCTGCCTTAACGCAAACGGTTTTGCCGCAGAAAAGCTTTTGCAGCAGGAGGGTTGGGCGGCCATATGCGCCGTGCGCGCCTGAAGGCGGAAGGCGGTGCTGCGCAATAAAAGCGCGAGCCGTTTGAGCCTTCAATAAAACCGTAATTCCATGCGCATCCCCGTACTGCCGCTGCAGGGGCTGCGCTGCATACAAATATTTATGCGCAGCGGCGGAACGGAGCAGCAATGGCGAGATTATTTGACGGTATACTGGATCGCATAGGCAATACTCCGCTTGTGCGCCTCAATTCCTACTGCGATATGTCCCATATAAAACGCAATATTTATGCCAAGCTGGAGGGCGAAAATCCCGGCGGCAGCATTAAGGTGCGCGCGGCGCTTTATTCCATAGAACGTGCGGAAAAGCAGGGCAAGCTGGGCGAGCATAACGAGCTTGTAATCGAAGCGGCAAACCTGAACACGGCAGTCGGTCTTGCAGTGGTCTGCGCCGCAAAGAACTACAAGTTAGTAATAGTTATGGCGGATACCGAGGATAATGAGCGCTACTCTCTGCTGCATGCCTACGGAGTGCAGGTGGTGCTTACTCCGGGCAGTCAGGGCATGATGGGAGCCAACCGCAAGGCGGACGAGCTGTGCCGCAGCAATCCGGACGCCTTCCGCCCAAGGCTGTTTTATAATACCGCCGCCGTGGCGGCATACAGGCCCATAGCCTCCGAGATATGGCGTGATACCGGCGGAGCGGTGGATATTCTGGTGGCCGGAGTGGGCAGCGGAGCCACCATTACCGGAATAGGCGAGGCGCTCAAGAGAAAAAAGAAAAGCGTCCAGGTAGTGGCGGTGGAGGCCGAGGAGGGGCAGATGCTGCTGAGCAACAAAATGCCCGTGCCTCACGGCATCAGGGGCATAAGCACCGGCGAGATGCCTCCGCTTGTAAACATAAATGTCATCGACGAGGTTTATCCGGTCAGCAGCGCCTGCGCTTATGGCTGCTGCGTGGGCATAGCCTCTAATGACGGCATTCTGGCCGGTATTTCCTCCGGAGCCGTCATATATGCCGCCACACAGCTTTCCAGAATGCCGGGCAACGAGGATAAAATGATAGTTGCGGTGCTTCCCGATACCGGCGAAAGGTACCTTAATACCGGACTTTTTGATTATAACGAGAGCTATATTATCGTAAAATAGCCCTGTATTCTTCCTGTGCGTGAAATAAAACCGTATTATTCCAGGCGCTGACGGTCTTTGGCCGGATCTGCGCCGTTTTGATGCGGAACTCTCCGTTACAAAAGAGTGACGGAGATTTTTTTTCTGTCTTTCCGCTTGCCGTCAGACAGAGCTACAGCCCCGGCATAGCAAACGCGCGTATAATTTATCCCGGGCGTGGCAAAATAACCGTAAAGCGCTTTGCGCTTATAGGAAAGGACGCGGTTTTTATGCTTAAACGGGCAGGTATTTTTGTATTCGGAGGTCTGGCCTATTGCGCCATAGAGCTGGCCTACAGGGGCAGGACTCATTACACCATGGCGCTTACCGGAGGAGCCTGCCTGCTGCTTCTGGGCGCGGTAAACCGGCGCATGAAGGATAAAAGCCTCCTGCTGCGCGGAGCCGCAGGGGGTGCGGCGATAACGGCCGTGGAATTTGCCGTCGGACTTGTGGTAAACAAGCTGCTTGATATGAACGTCTGGGATTATTCCGATAAGCCCTTAAATATCTGCGGTCAGATATGCCCTCAGTTTACGCTGGCGTGGATGGCGCTGAGCATTCCGGCCATGCTGATGTGCTCCATGCTGGACGGGGCGGACAGAGCCGGCGTGCGCAGCGGTAAGAACGCAAGACCTCTGGCGCGGGCAGGGCAGGATAAATCCGCCGCAAACCCGGATACGGAATAAAGGTCAAGCGCGCGCCGTATTGCGTGCGCTTTTAATAATTAAGCCGTATATAATTGAGCCATATTTGATTAAGCCATATTTGATTGAGCCGTATATGATTGAGCCGTATATGCCGGAGCAGGCCTTATTTGCGGCGGCGTCTGAAATCAAAGGGGAGCAGTGCAAGCTCGTCGGCGGAGAGAGCCTTGAAGGCGTAAAGCAGACCGAAGTATACGCATGCGCACACCGCAACAGTTATAAGCATAGCGGGGGTGCTGAGCGCAAACCGGCTTAAAAACTGAGCGGCAAGACATACGCATGCCATTACCGAGGCGGCTCCGGCAACAGGGAGCAGCTCACGCAGGCGCAGCCGCAGTCCGCAGTGGCGGTATGCAAATATCACATTCAGCAGCCCCGCAACAAGAAAACAGACACTGGAGGCAACGGGCGCGCCTATAATGTCAAGGGGGGTAAACAGCATCAGCACCGCGCCCAGAACCAGCTTGATGACGGCTGCGACGGCTGCGGATATAAGGGGCAGTCCGGTCTTTCCGGCACCCTGAAGCGCACCGGTCAGGGAATGCATCAGACACAGGCCTATTATTGCGGGGCAGACGCATCGCAAAAGGGTTACGGCAAGCTGCTGCTGTGCGGCGGTCACGGCTGCGCTTACCGGGTACAGAAAGCCTATTATGGGCTCGGCCAGCACAAACAGCCCGATGGCGCAGGGCAGCCCCAGAATAAGCGCCAGCTTTACCGCAAACGAGGAGGAAAAGGCTATGCCCCGGCTGTCGTTTTTGTACTTACACCCGCTTACCAGCGGCAGCAGCGAGGCGGAAACCGACAGCGCGATGGAGCCCGGTACATTTACAAGACAGCTTACCATGCCGTTGAGCACGCCGTACATCGCATTTATCTGCGCTTCCGCGTAACCTTTGAAGGCAAGACAGTAGGTCACAAGATAAGCGTCCAGAGTGTTGAGCAGGGGTATTACCGCGCCGCACAGCGTTATGGGCAGGGCGAGGCGTATCAGCTCCCTGAGCAGTGCTGCGGGCCTGCGGCAGTCCTCAGGAGGCGGACAGGGGTGTTTTTTGTCCCATCTGCGGTACTTGGCGTGTATATATATAACCGATATCAGCTCGCTGACTGTAACGCCCAGCAGGGCGCCCGACGCGGCGTAAACAGGCCCCCTGTCCCTCAGCAGCAGAGCCAGAGTGATGCCCAGGGCCAGCTTTCCGGACGAGCCTATGACCTGGGACACGGCGGTGGGAAGCATCTGCTGCATTCCCTGAAAATAGCCCATGTAGGACGCGGCGGCCACCAGCAGCAGGGAGGGCGCGATGCAAATTACTGCGATTCCGCCCTCCGATATACCCAGGGAGCGGGCAATGACGTCGGAAAACAGTATCATCAGCAGGGTAAAGACCGCCCCCAGCGCAAGCAGGAGCCTTTGGGAGAGCAGAAACAGCCGTCTGGCGCCTCCCGGGTCTCCGGCACTGCGGTATTCCGCCACTTTTTTGGAAATGGCGGAGGGCAGCCCCGAGGTGGAAACCACCCACAGCAGAGAGTAGAGCAGATAAGCCTTGGAGTATATCCCCATGGCTTCGGTGCCGATAAGGTTGGTAAGCGGTATCCGGTATACCGCGCCTATTATTTTGCATATTACGCCCGCCGCCGCCAGTATGGCAGCGCCCTTTACAAAGCGGGCAGCATTTTTGTTTTCCAATGTAACCTCATGAAAGCACTGCGGAATTTTGGGAATGCGCGATCCGTCCGGCGCTCCCGTATATATTATAGCATAAATTATGCTAAACACAATGCCGCATGCCGCATATTGTGTTTTTTGTGTCTTTTCCGCCGTCTAAGCGTCCGGGAAAACGGTTTTCCGGTGCCGGGCGGCGTTATTTTGCTTTCCGGAGCCAAACCGGAGACAGACCGGAGCCAAACCGGAGACAGACCGGAGACAGACCGGAGACAAACCGGAGACAAACCGGAGACAAACCGGAGACAAACCGGAGACAAACCGGAGACAAACCGGAGACAAACCGGAGACAGACCGGAGACAAACCGGAGACAGACCGGAGACAAACCGGAGACAGACCGGAGACAAACCGGAGCCAAACCGGAGACACAGGGAAGGATAGATTAGATTAGGATAGATTAGATTAGGGAAGGGGAGGGTAGGATAGAAAAAGGGGACGGTTTGCCGTCCCCGTTCCGTCGCTCCTTCCTGCCCGGAAAAAGCGCATAGCCGAAAATTTTATAAACCGCGTCAGCTTGACGTGCTATTTGCCCTCGGCCTGCTCCTTTAACAGCTCGTCCATCTTCTGCCGCAGCAGCGCCGGGTTGGCCTGACCGGAGGCCAGCCCCATTGCCTTGCCCAGCAGCGCCTGGAGCGCGGCCTGCTTGCCTCCCAGGTAATCCCGGAGTGCCTGCGGGTTTTGCTCAACGGCCTTGCGGCACAGCTCCGTCAGGGTGTCCGGGTCGTTTATCTGGCGCAGATTATGCCTGCGCACATATTCTGCCGGGTCGCAGTTTTCCTCCCAGAGAGCGGCTATCAGCTTTTTGGCGGTGCCTCTGTTGATCTCGCCCTCCGACGCCATGTCCGCGGCCTTTGCAAGATGCGCGGGGCTTACCGGGATTACGGATGCGTTATTCTCTCCCATAAGGCGGAATATCTCCCCCGTTATCAGGTTGGCAAGCTCGACTTTATCGCGGCACAGCGGAGCGGCCTGCTCAAAGTAATCGGCGACGTATTTGTCCGACACCAGCAATTCGGCGCAGGAGGAGGGGAGCCCGAAGAGGCGTATATAATCCTGCTTGCGCTTGTCGGGAAGCTGCGGAATGGCACTGCGCAGACGCTCCAGCCTCTGGGGAGTGATCTCTATTGGCGGCAGATCCGGGTCGGGGAAATATCGGTAGTCGTCCGCCTCCTCCTTGGAGCGCATGGAGTAGGTCTTGCCGGTCGCCTGGTCAAAGCGGCGGGTTTCCTGCTCCACCCGTCCGCCGTGCTCCAGCAGCTCGCACTGGCGCCGGAATTCGTATTCTATGGCCTTGGTGATAAACACAAAGGAGTTCAGGTTTTTCATTTCGCAGCGGGTGCCGAAGGCCTGCTCGCCCTTTTTGCGCACCGAAAGGTTAACGTCGCAGCGCAGAGAGCCCTCGTTCATCCTGCAGTCCGACACGCCGATGTAAAGCATTATGGCGCGCAGCTTCTGCAGGTATGCCTTGACTTCGGCGGCGCTGCGCAGGTCGGGCTCGCTGACCACCTCGATAAGGGGTACGCCGCAGCGGTTAAAATCGATATAGGTGCCCTCCTTGCCGTGGATGAGCTTGCCCGCGTCCTCCTCGATGTGTATGCGGGTTATGCCGATGCGCTTTTCACCCTCCGGGGTCTCGATCGTGAGATAACCGTTGCTGCACAGCGGCAGGTCGTACTGCGATATCTGGTATGCCTTGGGCAGGTCGGGATAGAAATAATTCTTGCGGTCCAGCTTGGAAAAGGAGGCAATGGTGCAGTTTGTGGCAAGACCTGCGGTCACGGCGTAATCCACAGCCTGGGCGTTAAGCACCGGAAGGGTACCCGGCATACCCGTGCATACGGGGCAGACCTGGGTATTGGGCGCCGCTCCGAAGGCTGTTGAACAGGAGCAGAATATCTTGGATTTGGTTTTAAGCTCGATATGGGTCTCCAGACCTATGACCATTTCGTAACCGTTCATCTGGACTTGTCCTCCTTGTCAAAAGTTATGTTTAACGCCTGCTCCAGGGCGTAGCCGCACCGGTAGAGCAGCCTTTCGGACAGGCGGTCGCCTATGAGCTGTGCGCCTATGGGCAGACTGCCTGCGCCTATCCCGCAGGGCAGAGAAAGCGCCGGCAGCCCCGCAATGTTTACCGGAACTGTAAAGACATCCGCCATATACATGGCCATGGGGTCGCTCATGTGCTGCCCCAGCTTCCATGCCGCAGTGGGTGCTACAGGGGAGAGTATGCAGTCGCACTTTGAGAACACCCGCTTAAAATCGTTTATAACCGCCGTGCGCACGCTGAGAGCCTTTTTGTAGTAGGCGTCCCTGTAGCCGGCGCTCAGCACGAAGGAGCCCAGCATTATGCGGCGCTTGACCTCGCTGCCGAAGCCCTCGGAGCGGCTGTTTTTGTAAATGTCGTCTATGCTTTCGAAATTCTTTGTGCGGTAGCCGTATTTTACGCCGTCAAAGCGAGCCAGGTTGCTGGAGGCCTCGGCGGAGGATATGACATAGTAGGCGGGCAGGGCGTACTGCAGCGACGGCATGGGCTCCTGGGTTACCACGGCTCCCAGGGCTTCCAGAGTATGCGCCGCATTGAGTATGGCAGAGCGCACCTCATCGCTTACGCCGTGCGAGAGAAACTCGGGCGGCAGAGCCACGCGCAGACCCTTTATATCCTTGCCGATATCGGAGGAGCAGTCGGCCGGTGAGTCCAGACTGGTGGAGTCCATGGGGTCAAGCCCGCATATACTGTCCAGAATCAGGGCGTTATCCTGCACGCAGCGGGTGATGGGGCCTATCTGGTCAAGAGACGAGGCAAAGGCCACAAGCCCGTTGCGGGAAACGCGGCCGTAGGTGGGCTTCATGCCCACCACTCCGCAAAATGCGGCGGGCTGGCGTATGGAACCGCCGGTGTCGCTGCCCAGCGCAAACGGAGCCTCGCAGGCCGCAACCGCCGCCGCGCTGCCGCCCGAGCTGCCGCCGGGCACGAACAGGGTATTGCGCGGGTTGAGCGTCGGGCCGAAATAGCTGGTCTCGGTGGAGGAGCCCATGGCGAACTCGTCCATGTTCAGCTTGCCCAGGGTCACGCAGCCCGCGGCATTCAGCTTCTCCGCAACGGTGGCGCTGTATGGCGGAACAAAGCTTTCCAGCATCCGGGAGGCGCAGGTGGTGCGTATGCCTTTGGTGCAGATGTTGTCCTTTATCGCGCAGGGGATGCCGCTTAAGTCTCCGGCGTCGGTGCGCGCGTCGGCCTCCTTTGCCTGCCGCAGCGCCTGTTCCTCGGTCACGGTGATATAGGCGTTATTGCCGCTTGCCTTTATGCGCTCAAGATAGGCAAGGGTTATATCAAGGCTGGTAAGGCCTTGCTTCTTCTGGCTTATAAGCTGGGTTACTGTGTAGGAAGTTATCTGACTCATAGCTGTTCTCCGTTTCTGTTTGATGGAGTATGCGGCCGGCTTGCGCGGTGCGTGGCCGGCTTGCGCACAGTGCGCCCGGAATTACTGTACCACCTTGGGTACGAAAATGCAGCCCTCTGCCGCCTCCGGAGCTCCGGCGAGCAGGTCGGTGCCTCCGCCTGCGCAGGGGATGACCTCGTCCTCGCGCAGCACGTTGCGCAGAGGCCCTACGAATTCCGTGCACTGCTCGCTGCCTCCGGCCTGCAAAAGCTGGGAGGCGAAGCCCGCCATTTCCTCAAGGGATTTTTTCATATCCGCTTGCTGCGAGCTGTCAACGGACAGCTTGGACAGCGCCGCGGTGCGCCGCGTGTCCACCTCCACCGCGGCCCTGCGCGCTGAATGTGCTTCGCTCTGCTCCGAGGGAGCAAGGGAAAGCTCGGCAAGCTGCTGCGCACTTACCGTGCCCGGTGCGCATGTCATCGGGCAGGAGGCGTCCTTGAGCTTGGGGAAGGCTATAACGTCGCGCAGCGACTGCGCGCCGGCAAGCAGCATGGTAAAGCGGTCCAGCCCGAAGGCAAAGCCGCCGTGCGGGGGTGCGCCGTATCTGAAGGCGTCCACGAAAAAGCCGAAGCGCTTCTGTATCTCGTCGTCCGAAAAGCCCAGAGCCTCAAATACCGTCTGCTGGATGTCGCGGCGGTGTATTCTGATGCTGCCGCTGCCCAGCTCCGTGCCGTTAAGCACCACATCGTAGGCCTGAGAGCGCACCCTGGCCGGGTCGGAAAACAGGTACTGCAGATCCTCGGCGTAGGGCATGGTAAAGGGGTGATGCATGGCCATAAAGCGCTTTTCCGTCTCGGAGTATTCAAACATGGGAAAGTCGGTGACAAACAGGAATTTGTAATCCTCGCTGCTGCGCAGGCCCTGTATGTCGGCTATGTCCAGGCGCAGCTGGCCCAGAGTCCGGCGCACCGCCGCAACGCTGTCCGCGCCGAACAGTATGAAATCGCCCGGCTCCGCCTTAACCTCGGAGACTATGGCCTGCATTTCGGCAGGGGTAAAGTATTTGGTCAGTATGGAGTTATACTCGCCGTTTTCCTTTATGGCTATCCAGGCCATGCCCTTGGCGCCGTAGGAGAGAGCCTTGGCGGTAAGCTCCTCTATTGTGCCGCGGGTAAAGGCGGCTCCGCCCTTGACGCAGAGCGCACGCACGGTGCCGCCGGCGTCGCAGACGCTGCGGAACACGGAAAACGAGCAGCCGCGGGCTATATGGGTGATGTCGGTTATGGGCATATCAAAGCGCAGATCCGGCTTGTCGGTGCCGTACTTATCCATTGCCTGCTGCCAGGTGAGGCGGGCAAAGGGCTCGGGATAGCTGCCCCTTACGCTTTTGAAGATGTGGCGGAACAGCTTTTCCAGAAATTCAAGGATATCCTCCTGCCCGACAAAGGACATCTCCATGTCTATCTGGGTGAATTCCGGCTGTCGGTCGGCGCGCAGGTCCTCGTCGCGGAAGCAGCGCGCCACCTGATAGTACCTGTCTATCCCGCCCAGCATAAGCAGCTGCTTGAACACCTGCGGGGACTGGGGCAGGGCGTAAAACTCTCCGGGATGCACCCTGGAGGGGACAAGATAGTCCCGTGCGCCCTCGGGCGTGCTCTTGGTGAGCATGGGGGTTTCCACCTGCAGGAAGCCGTCCGCGCGCAGGTATTCCTCCGCGGCGGTCACTATGGCCTGACGGAGCCTGAGGTTCTGCAGCATGGCGGGCCTGCGCAGGTCCAGGAAACGGTATTTAAGCCGCAGCTCGTCCCGTACCGGCGCATGACCGTCCACCGGGAAGGGCAGGGGCTCCGCCTCGGAGAGCACCTCCAGGCTGACCGCCTTGAGCTCAACGGCGCCCGTGGCTATGCGCGGGTTGTAGGTGTCCTGGCTGCGGTGGCGGATGTCGCCCTCTACGCTGATAACGCTTTCGTTTTTCAGCTGCTCGGCGGCGGCAAAATGCTCCCTTGTAAGGTTGGAGGCGTCAAAGACCACCTGAAGCGTGCCTTCTCGGTCCCTCAGGTCGATAAAGATAACTCCGCCCATGTCGCGCTTGCTCTGGACCCAGCCCTGAGCAATTATGTGCCTGCCTATGTCGGAAAGCCGGAGGCTTCCGCAGTAACAGCTCCTTTTCATGTCGTATCCGTCCTTTCGGTGCTTAGCAGTGCCGGAAAAACAAAAGACGCAGGCTCTTGCCGGGTAATAAAAAAGCGGCATCATCCCTTAGCTTGGGACGAAGCCGTAACCTCGCGGTACCACCCAACTGAACCGTACGCCTTTGTACAGAACTCCTTTAAGCACAAGTATGCTTTTTGCTGTAACGGGCTGCCCGTCCGAGCCTACTTGCAAAAAAAGCTTTCGGTCGGAAGCTCCGGGGCGTTCCGAAACATCATCGCACTGCCGCGCTTGCACCTTGCCGCGGCTCTCTGGGAATGCGCATGGAGATGTTTAAGCTCCCCTTCATAGCCTTTAGTGTTATTATATACGCGGCAAAGGATTTGTCAACAGTTTTTTGCATTTGCCATTTTGACAAATGTGTGAGAAAATACCGACGGGCGCGAAAAGTACGGCACAGTACGGGTCAAACGGGCATTGGGTGCGCTATAATGGATAAAAAGGGCAGGTGCGGCCTGCGCGGCTTATGCGCGGACTGCGGGAAGGGTGAAAAAAGATGATAACCCATATCGTCTGGGACTGGAACGGGACATTGTTTGACGATTTTGATGTGTGCGTTAAAAGCATAAACACATTGCTGGCACGGCACGGGCTGCCGATGTTGAGTGATGGGGAGTACAGACAGGTGTTCGGCTTTCCGGTGCGGCAGTATTACAGGAGCATAGGGTTTGATTTTGATAAAACCCCATTTGAGGTGTTGGCGGAGGAGTATATGTCGATATATCAGCCGCTGAGCGATTCCTGCGGGCTCAGGGCGGGGGCGCAGGACACCGTGGACAGGCTTAACCGCGAGGGATACGTCAGCGTCGTGCTGTCCGCCTCACGCCTTGACCATCTGGAGAGGCAGATAAGCAAGACCGGCCTGCACGGCATTGCGCGCCTGTACGGCACCGACGATATTCACGCAAGCGGCAAGGAGCATCTGGCGCGCAGGCTGGCCGCGGATTATCCGCATGCAGGCTTTCTGTTTGTGGGGGATACCCCGCACGATGCGCTTGTGGCAAAGCACATAAATGCCGACGCCGTATTCCTGGCAGGAGGACACAAGGCGGCGGAGGAGCTGGAAAAATACGGCCCAGTGCTCAAGGATATCTGCGCTCTGCCGCAGTGGCTTGATCGGAAAAAATGAATTCCGTGCATAAAAACAGCCGCTTTTGCCTGTAAAAAGGGGCGGCAAGCAATAAAAACTGAAATTTTCCGAAATTTGTCTTGCATTTTCGGCACTTAGCCGTTAAAATGTTTACCGGATATTAAATGGCAGGACGGAAGGCCCGGCGCAGAGCGCTGCCGGGTAATTTGAGAAAACGGAACCGCGGTTGGAGGGTGCGCAGCAATGGAAAAGACCGAGCTTACTGCAAAAATTGAAGAAAGATACAAAAAAATGAGCAAGGGGCATAAGCGCATTGCCGATTATATAATGCAGAACTACGATAAGGCTGCTTTTATGACGGCCAACAGGCTGGGCGGCAAGGTGGGAGTGAGCGAGTCCACCGTAGTGCGCTTTGCGGACAGTCTGGGCTACGACGGCTATCCTCAGCTTCAGCGCGCCATACAGGAGGTCATACGCAACAAGCTCACCACCGTGCAGCTTATCGAAATGACGGGCGAGCTCAAGGAACAAGAGGTGCTCTCCAAAGTGCTCAAGGGAGATGTCGACAACATACGCACCACCCTCAGCGAGCTGGATCCGGCGGTTTTTGACCAGGTCGTCTCTGCGGTGCTGGGCGCGGACAAGGTGTATATCATGGGAGTGCGCTCCGCGGCGCCGCTCTCCCAGTTCATGGGGTACTATCTGGACTTTATGATGCGCAACGTGCGCACCGTCAATTCCGGCATAAGCGATGTTTTCGAGCAGCTCATACACATCACAAAGAATGATGTGTTTATCGGCATCAGCTTTCCTCGGTATTCCAACCGTACCATCGAGGGTATGCGCTTTGCCGCCTCCAGAGGCGCAAAATGTATAGCCATTACCGACAGCAGCGCCTCTCCGCTGTGCGAGCACTGCGACCTGTCGCTGTGCGCCAAGAGCAACATGACCAGCTTTGTGGACTCTCTGGTGGCGCCCTTTTCCCTGGTCAATGCCATGATAGTGGCGATAGGGCTTAAAAAGAAGGAGCAGATAAGCGCAAGCTTTGCGGAGCTGGAAAAAATATGGATCGAGCATAATGTTTATGCGGGCGGAAAGTGATGAAGACTATCATTGTGGGCGGCGGGCCTGCCGGCATGATGGCGGCGCTCAGGGCGTCGGCTTTCGGGGAGACGGTACTGCTTGAGAAAAACGAAAAGCTGGGCAAAAAGCTCTATATTACCGGCAAGGGCAGGTGCAACGTCACCAATGACTGCTCGGCGGCGGAGCTGCTTGAGAACGTGCCGCGTAATCCCAAGTTTTTATTCAGCGCCGTAAACAGGTTTACGCCGGGGCAGCTTAAAGAAATGCTGGAGCGTCTGGGAGTGCCCCTTAAGACGGAGCGAGGAGGCAGGGTATTCCCGCAGAGCGATAAGTCCAGCGACATTATACGGGCGCTTGTGCGCGGGCTTGAGGCGGCCGGAGCGGAGATACGCACCGGAACCGAGGTCACCGGGCTGCTGACCGGGGACGGCGAAGTCACCGGAGTGATCACGGACAAGGGGCGGATAAGCGCGGACGCCGTGATAATGGCCACGGGCGGCTGCTCCTACCCGCAGACCGGGTCGGACGGACAGGGGCTTGCCATGGTAAAGCGGGCCGGACACGGCATAACGCAATTAAGGCCTGCGCTGGTGCCGCTTAACACCTCGGACAGCTATGTGCCCCAGCTTCAGGGTCTGACCCTTAAGAATGTCTCCCTGAACGCGCAGAAGGGCAAAAAACTGCTGTTTTCGCGGCAGGGCGAGCTGCTGTGCACCCATTTCGGGCTTTCCGGGCCCTTGACCCTGACCATGAGCAGCGTGCTTGCCCCGGAGGAGCTGGCGGGTCTTGATATATACATCGACCTGAAACCGGCGCTGAGCCCGGAGCAGCTGGACAACAGGCTGATAAGAGACTTTCTCGGCTGCGGCGGACGCAAATTAAAAAATATGCTCTCCGGGCTGGCGCCCTCCAGCCTTCAGCCGGTGCTGATCGGGCTTTCCGGCGCGAATGGGGATAAAAGGGCGGATCAGCTCTCCAGAAAGGAAAGGGAGAGCCTGGTGAGCGTTTTGAAGCATTTTCCGGTGCATGCGGTTTCCTACCGCGGCTTTAACGAGGCCATAATCACCCGTGGCGGCGTGGATGTGCGCCAGGTAAACTCCTCCACAATGGAGTCAAGGCTGATTAAAAGGCTTTTCTTTGCGGGCGAGATGCTGGATGTGGATGCGTTTACCGGAGGCTACAATCTGCAGATAGCTTTTTCCAGCGGGTTTCTCGCCGGAGAGAGCGTGGGCAGATATGCGTTTGGCATATCGGAAAACTGAGCCGGCGCAAAAAAAGCGTCACGGCTCCGCCGTTAAGAATATAAAAAACGTAAGCATAAAACAAAATGATACGGAGGTGGACGGCTATGCCTAATACGGGGAGCAGGGAGATTGCAAGAGCGGCGGTGCTTATGAGCCTTACCCAGGACAGGGACGAGGAAAAGCAGCTCAAGCAGCAGCTTAATCAGCAGGAGATCTATGCCGCCGCGGTGGACTGCGGAGGCGAGTTTATTACCTCCATGAGCAAGTTTGTGGAGCGCGCCGTGGTGGCGGCAAAGCGCGAGGGAATAATAAGCGAAAGCCATATTCAGGAGGGAGCGGTGGCAGGAGCGGCGCACGAGGCGCTCAGCCAGATAAGCGCAAAAGCGCTGGGGCTGTCCGTGGGCGGCAAGATAGGCATCGCGCGCAGGGACGGACATATCGCGGTGGCGGCTTATTTCGCCGTGGGGCTGCTGCACCTTAACGATATAGCGATTGGTCTGGGACATCGGGCGATATAGCGGCGGTTCCCGGCGCGGCACCGGTTTTGCGGCGCGCAGGGCAAAGATAAGGCGGCACCGGTTTTGCGGCGCGCAGGGCAAAGCTAAGACGGCACCGGTTTTGCGGCGCGCAAGGCAAAGCTAAGGCGGCGCGGACATCAAGCGGTGAGCAAACGGAGCGGTAAGGAGAAGTGCGGAAATGAGCATATATCATGTGGCCATAGACGGGCCGTCCGGGGCCGGCAAGAGCACGGCGGCAAAGGCCGTGGCAAAGGCCAAGGGCATTGCATATCTTGACACCGGAGCCATGTACCGGGCGGTAGGGCTTTATATGTACGAAAACGGGCTGGAAATAACCCCGGATACGGCACAAAAAGCGCTGCCGGGCTGCAATGTTGAGATAAAATATATTGAGGGCAGGCAGCTGGTGCTGCTCAACTCAAGGGACGTCAGCGCCCAGATAAGGCAGCACCATGTTTCGGCGCTTGCATCCCGGGTTTCCGCCGTGCCCTGCGTGCGGGAGTACCTGGTAAGCCTGCAGCGCAGGATAGCCCTGTCGCAGAGCTTTGTGCTGGACGGACGGGACATAGGCACTCACGTCCTGCCCGACGCGAAATATAAATTCTTTCTTACGGCTTCGGCAAGGGAAAGGGCGCTCAGGCGCTGTGCGGAGCTGGAGGCAAAGGGCGAGCCCCTGCCCTATGAACAGGTGCTTGCCGACATTGAAAAACGGGATTATGACGATTCCCACAGAGCGATATCGCCGCTCGTGCGCGCCCGGGACGCCGTGCTTGTGGACAGCACCGGCATGGACGCAGACGCGGTGGTGCAATATATACTGAGCTTTATAAAGGAGTAGACCGTGTTTTACAGAGTAATTCGCAGAATATTTCTGATCCTGTCTCCCGTTATCATGCCGGTAAAGGTTTACGGCAGGGAGAACATAAACAGGGAGGGCAAATATATAATAGCCTGCAACCATCAGTCCTATATGGATATTCCCTCCCTGATAATAGCCTGCAGGCGGCAGATATTCTTTATGGCCAAGGCCACGCTGTTCCGGCACAGGATACTGGGGTATCTGTTTAAGAAAATGGGCGCGTTTCCGGTCAATACCGGCACAAGCGATATCGACTCCCTGAAGCATGCCATAAAGGTGCTCAGAGAGGAAAAGGTGCTGGGCATATTCCCGCAGGGCACCCGCGTGAAGGACAGTCCCCTTATCAGGCGGGAGGACATACTCAGCGGCGTGGCTCTGATAGCGCTTAAAACGGGCGCAGACATAGTGCCGTGCGTCTTTGAGCGCCGTCCGCTGCTGTTCCGGATAAACCGGCTGCATGTGGGCAAGCCGATAGAACTGAAGCAATACGCGGGCAGACGGGTAAACTCCGGGCTGCTGGACGAGCTGTGCGACAGGCTTTACTCGGCCATGGATGAGATCATGCCTCAAAAGATAAAGGAAAAGTATAAAGACTGCGGGGCAAAGGTTATGCCGCCGGACGGCGGGGACGCCGCAGGCAAAAACGATGCGGAGACGGAGAGGGACACATGAAGATACTGGTTGCACGCAGCGCGGGCTTCTGCTTCGGAGTCAGGAGAGCCGTCAATATGGTTTACGAAAGTATCGGGCGGTACGCCTCGCTTTCAACTCTGGGGCCCATAATACATAACCCGCAGGTTGTGTCCGAGCTTGAGCAACTCGGGGTAAAGGCAGCGGCAAGCCCGGAGGAGGTCAATACGGAGGCCGTAGTGATACGCTCTCACGGATGTGCAAAGCAGGTCAGGGAAACGCTTGCCGGTAGGGGCATTACCGTTATAGATGCGACGTGCCCGTACGTTGCCAAAATACAGAGAACCGTTGAGGCGGCATATACGCAGGGCAAAAGGATAGTCATAGTCGGGGAGAGCGAGCACCCGGAGGTTGTGGGCATAAACGGGTACTGCGAGGGCAGTGCGGAGGTAATCAACAGCCTTGAAGAGGCACAAAAGCTGGAAAAGGACGAAAAAATCATCTGTTTGGTGGCCCAGACAACAACAAATCAAAAAAAGTGGCAAATAATCGTTGAATTTCTTTCAAAAAGCGGTTATAATGTAGAAGTGCATAATACAATATGCGCAGCGACATCTGCAAGACAGCAGGAGGCGGAGGAGCTGGCCGGAAAATGCGACTGCATGATAGTCATCGGCGGCAGGAACAGCTCCAACACAAATAAGCTCTACAGACTGTGCAAGCAGGAACAAAACAGAACCTATGCGATTGAGAGCTCGGAAGAGCTCGGTAAAATCAATTTTAATAATATCAATGTCATAGGGATATCGGCGGGTGCATCCACGCCCGACCGGGTAATTAAGGAGGTTGTAACTAGAATGAGCGAACAGGATAAGCTCGAGACACAGGATTCTGACTTTATTGAGGAGATGGGCAAAGCGCTGGTCAGAATCAAACCCGGACAGCAGATCAAGGGAACGGTCATTTATGTTGACGAAAACGAGGTAGGCGTCAACATAGGATATAAGTCGGACGGCTTTATATCCAAAGAGAATCTTACCATCAATGGCGACACCGACCCCAGAGAGGTGGTCAAGCCCGGAGACGAGATAGAGGTCGAGATCATAAAGGTCAACGACGGCAACGGCAACGTAACTCTGTCCAAGAAAGCCATTGAGGAGCGCCTGCTCAAGGATAAGATGCTCAGTCAGATCAACAGCGGCGAGCCCTTTGAAGTTACGGTAAAGGAAGCGGTAAAGGGCGGGCTTATGGCTGAGCTTGACGGAATACACGTCTTTATTCCCGCATCCCAGATCCGCGTTAAGGGCTATGTCAAGGACCTTACCAAGTTTGCCGGCGAAACCTTTACCGTTACTGCGCTGGAGGTGGACACCAAAAAGCGCAGAGTAGTGGCTTCCCGTGCTGCGGTTTTGGCCAAGGAGCAGGCGGAAAAGGCGGAGAAGTTCTGGAGCAATATACATGAGGGCGATGTCGTAAAGGGCATTGTGCGCAGGATCACCGATTTCGGCGCCTTTGTGGATATCGGCGGCTATGACGGTCTGCTGCATATCGGAGATATTGCCTGGTACCGTATAGGCAAGGTAAGCGACTGCCTGAACATAGGCGATGAAGTCGAGGTCGTAGTGCTTTCTCTCAACAGGGAGAAGGAGCAGATCTCTCTTGGACGCAAGCAGCTTTTGCCCAAGCCGTGGGCGGATGCCGAGGAAAGATTCGCGCAGGGCACCGTGGTGCACGGCACCGTTGTGCGTATTGCTTCCTTCGGCGCGTTTGTCAACATCGCTCCCGGCATTGACGGAATGGTACACATATCCGAGATTGTGAACCGCTACATCAAAAAGGTGGAGGAGGTTCTCAAGGTGGGCGACGAGGTGGATGCCGTGGTGCTTAACTGCGACGCCGCCAACAAGCGCATCAGCCTTAGCATCAAGGCTTTGCTGCCCGAGGAGGACGGCATTGAGGACGAAATCCTGGACGATGTCGAGCCGGTTGAGGAATAAAGCAGCGCCGTACATAGCGATGTAATAAAAGCAAAGCAAATACCGCAGAGGACGCCTGAGCGCCCTCTGTTTTTTTGCACCGTTGTATTTTGTTTAGAAAGAGTAAACAAATTATATTCAAATGCTAAACAAAACACCCGCGCCGCAGGCGCTGCTTCCGATTGCAGATGTCCGAAAAGGGCGATAAATGGCGGGTTTTCGCAAACTGCCGGGTAAAGGCGGGCAGGGATGGCGGAAAACAGGGAGAAAACCCGGACAAAAATATTTGCAAAACATTTGACATTTGCAGCGGCGGGAATGTATAATAAGCCGTCTTTTGGTTTAGAATTTATAAACTCAAAGTTTAATATTACGGAGGCGCATCATGCGTATAGGGGAAAAGATAAAGCAGCTGCGTCTGCAGCATCGGCTTACGCAGGAGGAGCTTGCAAACAGGTGCGAGCTGAGCAAGGGCTTCATATCGCAGCTGGAGCGTGACCAGACCAGCCCCAGCATATCCACGCTTATGGACATTCTGGAATGCCTGGGCACCAACCTGAAGGACTTTTTCAACGAGACCACGGAGGAAAAGCTGGTCTTCGGGGTCAACGACTATCCGGTCAAGGAGAGCGAGGAATGCTCAATAACATGGTTGGTGCCGTCGGCTCAGAAAAACAGCATGGAGCCCATCATGGTGGTTATAAACCCGGGCTGCTGTACGGATACGGACAATCCCCACGAGGGTGAGGAGTTCGGGTATGTGCTCTCGGGCAAGATAGTGCTGCATCTGGGCAGCGCGGAAAAAAAGTGCCGCAAGGGGGACAGCTTTTACTTCCGCTCCGCCATGCCGCACTATATAGAAAACACCGGCAAGACGCCGGCACAGCTTATCTGGGTCAGCACCCCGCCCAACTTTTAATAAATTCTGAGAGGGCTTGTTATGGAAGAGAATAAACTCATTGAGCTTAAGGGCATAACCAAGGTTTTTGACGAAACTCCCGTGCTTGACAATATAGATCTTTATATACGGCAAAAGGAGTTCATAACCCTGCTGGGGCCGTCCGGATGCGGCAAGACCACGACGCTTCGCATAATAGCGGGCTTTGAATATCCCACAGCCGGTACCGTGCTTTTTGACGGAGCGGACGTCTCCAGCGTTCCGCCCTACAAGCGGGAGGTCAACACGGTGTTCCAGAAGTATGCGCTGTTTCCTCATATGAATGTCGAGGACAACATTGCCTTCGGACTTACCTTAAAGCATGTGCCGCAGGACGAGATCAGACAGCGCGTGGGGCAGATGCTGGAGCTTATAGACCTTCCCGGATATAACAAGCGCAAGGTGGATTCCCTCAGCGGCGGACAGCAGCAGAGGATCGCCATTGCCAGGGCACTTATCAACCGTCCCAAGGTGCTGCTGCTGGATGAGCCGCTGGGCGCGCTGGACCTTAAAATGCGCAAGGAGATGCAGCTGGAGCTGAAAAGCATGCAGCAGCAGCTGGGCATAACCTTTGTTTATGTTACTCACGATCAGGAGGAGGCCCTGACCATGAGCGATACCATCGTTGTCATGGCGCAGGGACGCATACAGCAGATAGGAACTCCGGAGATGATATACAACGAGCCTAAAAACGGCTTTGTGGCGGACTTTATAGGCGAGAGCAACATCATTGACGGCGTCATGCATGCCGACTGCGACGTTTACTTCGGCGGGGCGCGCTTTGAATGCGTGGATAAAGGTTTTGCTCCCGACGAGCCGGTGGACGTGGTGGTCAGACCGGAGGATATTTATCTGGTGGAGCCGGACAAAGGGCAGATATCGGGGCGCGTTATTTCCACTACCTTCAAGGGCGTGCATTACGAGATGATAGTGGAATGCGACGGCTACGAATGGATGATACAGGATACCACCATGCGCGAGGTGGGGGCAGAGGTGGGCCTGTTTGTGCGCCCGTTTGACATACACATAATGAAAAAATCCGACGTGAAGCTCTATTCCGACGAGATATACGAAGAGGAGTTCCCGGATGAGGCGGAGGAGCAGGATGAAGAACAGTAAGTATTTTGCATACCCGTATGTCCTGTGGATGGTGTTCTTTATAGTTGCGCCGCTGCTGCTTGTGGTATATTACGCGTTTTTCAATTACGGCACGGGCGAGTTTACGCTGGCGAATTTTACCCAGGTATTCACCGATAAGGACATCAACTATGTGCTTATATTCCTGCGCTCCGTAGTTCTGGCGGTGGCGTGCACGGCGATATGCCTGCTTATAGGGTATCCCGCGGCGTATTTTCTTGCCGACAAAAAGCTGAAGATGCCGGCGGTCATAGTACTGCTGTTCATAATGCCCATGTGGATGAATTTCCTGCTGCGCACATACGCCACAATGAACATACTCAGCGGCATACCTTTTCTTGAAAGGCTATTCATGAACAACGTCTGGGGAGTATTGCTGGGCATGGTTTACAACTATCTGCCCTTTATGATACTGCCGGTGTACAGCGTGCTGTCCAAGATGGATCCCTCCTATATCGAAGCGGCGAGCGACCTGGGTGCCTCCCCGCGCTGCACCTTTACCCGGGTGGTGTTTCCGCTTTCCCTGCCCGGCGTCGTTACGGGCATAACCATGGTGTTTATGCCGGCGGTCTCCACCTTTGCCATAGCCACCCTGATAGGGGGCAGCAAGGTTACCATTATCGGCGACATCATACAGCGTTATTTCGGCAAGACCTCGACCTGGGGTATAGGCTCCGCGCTGTCGGTGGTGCTGCTGCTGTTTATAATCATAGGCATGCTTATAACCAATGCGGTAAATATGCGGGATCCCGCAAGGAGAAAGAGAGGTGCTTCCGGTGCGGTCAAAAAGCAAACCGTTTAAGATCATCTATCTGGTGCTTGTGCTGCTCCTGCTGTATACCCCCATTCTCTACACGGCGCTGTTTTCCTTTAACGAAAGCATATTGGGCGGCTTCAGCGGCTTTACCTTAAAATGGTACGAATATGTCTTTACCGATTCCACCATCATGGACGCGGTGTTTGTAACCTTTTCCATAGCCCTTCTGGCGTCGCTGTTTTCCACCGTTGTGGGGACGTTTGCGGCGATAGGCTTTTTCTCCATGAAGAAGGGGCCGCGTATGCTGTGGGGAGCGGTAAACAATATTCCGGTGGTCAACCCGGACATAGTCACAGGTATTTCCACAATGCTGGTCTTTGCTTATGTGGGACTGGGCGGCGGCTATTTCAGCCTGTTTCTGGCGCATTCGGCGTTTTGCATACCGTATGTGGTGCTGTCGGTACTGCCCAAGCTGCAAACCCTTAATCCGCAGTATTACGAGGCGGCGCTGGACCTGGGAGCAACCCCGATGCTGGCGATACGCAGGGTGGTGCTGCCCCAGATACGCTCCGGAATCATAACCGGAGCCCTGCTTGCCTTTACAATGTCGCTTGATGACTTTGCGGTCAGCTATTTTGTGACTCAGGGCTCGGATATCAACACCCTGTCCACCCTGATCTATTCCGCCGCCAAGATGGGTGTAAAGCCGTATTTCAACGCGCTTTCCGTTATGATTTTTATAAGCATTTTCATACTTATGCTTATAATAAATAAACGTACAGACATAACAGAGCTGTACTAAACAAGAAAAGAGAGGATTAGTGGGAGATGAAAAAGTATTTATCTGTATTGTTGGCCGTATGCCTGCTGGCGGGCTGCTGCATGGCGTTTACCGCCTGCGAAAGCAAGCCGGTGCTCAGGCTGTACAACTGGTACGATTATATGGATGAGTCCATTCTGGAGGAGTTTGAGCAGGAGTATAACTGCACCGTCAAGGTAAGCTACTTTACCGATAACGAGGGTATGCTGACCAAGCTGCAGGCTCCGGGCGCGAATTACGATGTGATATTTCCGTCGGATTATACCGTGCAGCGCATGATAGCCATGGATATGCTGCACGAACTGGACCATAACAATATACCCAATATCGCCAACATAGACAGAAAATATCTGGACATGGACTATGATATGGGGGGCAAGTACAGCATTCCGTATATGTGGGGAACGGTGGGCATTCTTTATAACACGGAAAAGGTTAAGGAGCCCGTGACAAGCTGGGATATCCTCTGGGATGAGAAGTATAAAGATGAAGTGTATATGCTCAACAGCTCCCGCGACAGCATCGGCATAGCCCTTATGAAGCTGGGCTACAGCCTCAACGAGAGGGATGATAAGGCGCTGGAGGAGGCCAAGGCAGAGCTTATAAAGCAGCGCGACAGCGGCATTGTAAAGGCGTATTACGTCGACGAGGTCAAGGGCATGATGGCAAAGGGCAATGCCGCCCTGGGAGTTGTGTACACCGGTGACGCCATAATCGCCATGGGCGAGGCGGATTTCCTGGATTTCGCCCTGCCCGAGGGAGGCACCAACGTCTGGTTTGATGCGGTATGCATCCCCAAGACCAGCCAGAACAAGGAACTGGCGGAAAAGTTTATTGACTTCCTCTGCCGCGGCGACATAGCCTTCCGCAATGTCGATTATATAGGCTACTGCACCCCCAATAAGCTGGCCTATGAGCAGCTGGACGACGAGATTAAGAACAATACCAAGATATATCCCGATGAGGAATATCTCAAAAAGTGCGAGATATTCATCGACCTTGGAGAAAAAACCGACGCTTACGACAAGCTGTGGCTGACCGTTACCACCAGCAACTGAGGATTCAAAGACGTACCATGCGGCCCGGGGCAAAATGCCCCGGGCTTTCTTATCTTTTGTCGCATGCGGGCAGGAGGGCGCCGGCAGCAGCGCCCCGGCGCGGCCGGAAGTGCGCCCGTAAACCCCGCGGGAGGAATAATCAGCAGCAAAACGCCTAATACTAAGTGCGTTAAAGCGGCGCCGGGAAAGGGCCGGGCGCCTAATAATCCACAGTTGACCGGAGGGAAACAAATGGATAACAGGATTACGGACGGAGATATTCCGCAGGGGCTGGCCATGGAGCTTATGCAGAACCGGGAGGCGGCGGAGCGGTTCCGGAGAATGGCGCCGGAGCAGCGCAGCGCGGTGGTGCGCAGGGCTTCGGAAATACGCTCAAGAGCCGAAATGCAGGCGTTTGTGGAATCCCTTATTGACTGACGCTGCGGCCGGGAACAAGCGTAAGGGCAGTGAAAAAGCAGTAAAAAACGCTCAAAAACAGTGAAAAAACAGCGAAAAAACGCTCAAAAACAGCGAAAAAACGCTCAAAAACAGCGAAAAAATGCCCAAAAACAAGGTAAAAAAACGAAAATTTTTTGCAAAGGCCTGTATGATATTGCACAAAAATTATCAAAAACACATTGAAAACAAGACCGGGCCATGTTATCATATCTGCGACAATAATGTGCTCAAGAGGTGCAATAATGGAAAAGAAGCTGTATCACTGCGTTGCGTATTATCCGGAGCTTTGGGATGAGAGCTTTATTGACAGCGATATCCGATACATGAAACAGGCGGGGATAAACTGCGTGCGCATGGGGGAATTTGCGTGGCACAGGATGGAGCCGCGTCCCGATGAGATAGATATATCCTTTTTTGTCAGGGTGGCGGACAGACTGCACGAAAACGGCATTGACGTTATCATGTGCACGCCCACTCCCACGCCGCCGGTGTGGCTTACCGACGGACACCCCGAAAGACTGGCCGTGAATTACGAGGGAAAGCGGTATATACACGGCGCGCGGCAGCACGTCTGCACCAATAACCCGGAAATGCGCATGCGTGCCGCGATAATAACCGAGGCTGTGGCCAAGGCGTTTGCGGGGCATCCCGGGGTTATAGCCTGGCAGCTTGACAATGAGATGAAGGCGCAGACCGACGAGTGCATGTGCCCCGAGTGCGGCAAGAGGTGGCATGAGTGGCTCAGGGACAAATACGGCACCGTAGAGGCGCTCAATGAGGCGTGGGGCACCGAGATATGGAGTGAGTATTACGACACCTTTGAGCAGGTCGTGCAGCCTCTGCATACGACATATCCGCATAATTCCTCGCTTCAGACCCAGTACAGGCTGTTTTCGCGGCAGATGATAAATGAATTTGCCTTTATGCAGGCGGAAATAATACGCCGCTATAGCAGCGCGCCCATCACCCATGATGTGCATACCAATTTCGCGCTGGACGCCGAGGCGCTGTTTAAGGGGCTGGACTTTACCTCCATGAACGGCTATACCGACGATAACGGCTACTGCAAATGGCTTTTTGACTTTGACCTTTACCGGGGGATGCGCGGGGACAACAGGTTTTTTGTCACCGAGACCAGCCCGAATTATTCCGGGAACCTGGACTGCATGGTGCGGCACCACAGGCCGGGCTTTGTGGAGATAGAGGCGCTGGGGGCTTATGCTTCGGGCGCGTTCGGGTTTTCCTACTGGCATTTCCGGCAGCACCGGGCGGGCTGCGAACAGCCTCACGGCGCGCTGCTGACGGCCTGGAACAAGCCAAGCACCGGCTTTTATCAGGTGCAGAAGGTGGAAAAGCTGCGCGCGGCGGTGGAGCCCTGCTTTACGGCTACGGAATTTCAGAAGCCGCAGATTGCCATGACATATTCCTCGGAGGCGCGGGCGTATTTTATGACGGAGCGGCTGCTGGAGGGTGAGGATTATTCCGTGCGGATGCTGTGGCTGCACGGGATAATGGAGCGCCGCGGTCTGCGCAGGGACATTCTGCCCCAGACGGCCTCCCTTGAGGGCTATAAGCTGCTCTTTACGCCGTTTTTGCCTCACGTGTCGGACGAATATGCCGACCGGGCACTGGAGTTTGTAAGAAGGGGCGGAGTGTGGCTGATAGGCCCCCTTACCGGGATAAGGACGGAGCATCACACGGTCAGCACCGATTGCTGTATGGGCAGGCTGGAAAAGGAGGCCGGAATAACGGCGGAGTTCTTTTATCCCATGAGCGCTTCGGGCAACAGACTCAAGGCCTTCGGGCTGGAGGCACCCGCATGCCTGCACGGCGCGGCCTGCACAGCACATGAGGGCACGGAGGTGCTGGGGGTAATGACAAGCGATATTACGGACGGCTTCGCCTTTCTGACCTGTCGGAAGTCGGGTAAGGGGCATATAGCCGTGCTGTCCGCCCTGCCGCAGATAGGGAACGCCGAGGGCGAAAAAATGCTGGAGGAAATATTTGCGTATTTTGCGCATCTTGCCGGGGTGGACGATACCTTTACCGCCGATCCGGGCGTAAGCGTGATAATGCGCAGGGGAGAGGGCAGATATAAAAAGGTGATCACCGCCATAAACGGCACCGACCGGGACGGTACATATCTGCTGGAGTTTGACGGAACCGATGTTATAACGGGGCAGAGCGTGAGCGCGGGCAGGCGTCTGCTTGGGCCGTTTGGCTATGAGGTTATCGCGGTGAAAACGGACTAAGGATAAAAATAAGCATAGCAAGGCTCGAGGCAGGAAAATCGCCTGCCTGAGCCCGGGACAAAGGCGACGTTAATTCGGACATATCGCTTGCCTTTTGCGGATAAAACCGAGGCGCACCCCCGCGGGGTGCGCCTTACTGCACTTTTTTTGAGGAAAAACGGCCTGTTTTGCCGCAATTGCGGACTGTGGGGCAAAAGAGCAAAAATATTTATTGGCAAACAAAGTATTGTATGTTATACTTAATACAGACAGATATTTAATGACGGATCGGGGTATATGAATAATTCTGCTGAGGTAAAACCCAAGAAAAAGAAAACATGGCTGTCCCTTGTTTTCGTAGGAATAAACATATTGGTAATTGTCCTGATGGCTATATCCGAGTTCGGCAATCAGGAAAACCCGGGCAAGCCGTTTGGTGAGATCGTGCGGCTGCTGGGGGAGCACTGGTATTTTATACTGCTTGCTTTGGGCGCGTTTTTGCTGATAATACTGTGCGAGAGCTTAAAGTATTTTGTTATGATACGCGCCTGCACCGGCAAAAACATGCCCTCCGCGTCCTTTGAGGTGGCGGTAATGGGCAAGTATTATGACTTTATCACTCCGTCGGGCACGGGCGGGCAGCCGTTTCAGATGTACTATCTTAAAAAGGCCGGGCTCTCCGCGGGAGTATCGGGTGCGCTCCCGGTTATGGGCTTTTTCACCAATCAGGTTTCCTTTATGGCGGCTGCGATAGCGCTGTTTATCTGGCGCTCCTCGGCGCTGGAGACCGCCGCGCCCATGAAGGCGGCGGCTGTATTCGGGCTTATCTGCTATTCCGTGGTGCCGGTGCTGTTAGTGCTGTTTTCCATATTTCCGCGGCTTACCAAGAGCATTGTCTCGGGCGTGCTCAGGCTCCTTTCCAAAATACGCATCATTAAGGATTACGAAAAAAGCTTCGGCACGGTGTGCCGTTATTTTGAGGATTACAGGAGCAACCTTTATTATCTGGCAAAAGAAAAGTTTTCTTTTATATCCGCATTTGTGCTGTCGCTTCTGGCTCAGGTGGCCATTGCTTCGGTGCCGTTCTTCGTACTGCGCGCTTTCGGTGCGGAAAATACGGTATGGCTGGATGTAATGACCCTCAGCTTTTATGTCTATGCCGCAGTGACCTTCATTCCCACACCGGGCAATATGGGGGTTGCGGAGGGCGCGTTTTATATAATATTCAAGGAGCTTTCCGGCGGCGTATTGTTCTGGGGTACAATGATATGGCGCTTTTTCACCTATTATCTGTTTATAATACTGGGATTGCTGGTGGTGGCGATTACCTCCCTCAAGGGTAAAAAAACGGTGACGCCAAGCGATGCGGAGCCGGCAGGGGACTGCTCCGAGGCCGCCGGGACTTAAACAAATCAACGGGCAATACAAACAATAAAAGCCGTTAACCGGGTTTTCAGCCCGGCAGCGGCTTTTTGTTATAAGCTCAACCCGCCCGGACTGGCATACCGGGGCTACCGGTGGTGGCGATTACCTCCCTCAAGGGTAAAAAGACGGTGACGCCAAGCGATGCGGAGCCGGCAGGGGACTGCTCCGAGGCCGCCGGGACTGCCGGGACTTAAACAAATCAACGGGCAATACAAACAATAAAAGCCGTTAACCGGGTTTTCAGCCCGGCAGCGGCTTTTTTATTATAAATTCAAACTATCGCCTGCGAGCGCAAAGGCCGTGCGCAGCCTCTGACGGGCTTGAGACGCGCGCCTTATTTAATCTATCTGAAATACGGCGCGATTTCTCCGGTGTCCTCCTTGCTTAGCAGGTTTCCCGAGCCGTCAAAGGTGCAGCGGAGCACCCGGCAGGTGCCTCGGATGGAGAATGCACTGGTAAGCGGGGAAGAGGAGGCGCTTACTATGTTTTCGACATCCCACGCCAGTTCCCCTGCGTCATTAACGCTCAGCGCTCCGCCCAGGGAGCCGTATACTGAATAGAATTTTTCCGGCACACCGCTCTCGCGGTCGCACACCAACAGCACCGCGGTGTAGTTGTCCCGCAGCAAAGCGGTCAGCTCCTCATCGGAGATTTCCGGGTTCTTTTCATCCATATATTTCAGAATATCGGCTATTTCGTGCCGTCCTCCTTTGTCGTATTGCTTGGGTACTGCGTATGCGGACAGGTACACCCGACCCTCAAACTCCAGCATACAGTTTATTGTGTAGATGCAATCCTCCGCCTCATAGGTAAAGGTATCCAGCAGGTTCCCTTCGCGGTCCAGTCTGACAAGCCGGGCCGTTTCGCCGTCCGAACCGTTCCAAAGCTGCACCAGATAGCCTTCGCCCAGGCGGACGGCGCCACGGATGTCCAGATTGCCGATCTCGGTCTGCCGGAAGCTAAGCTCATTCCCGTTGCTGTCATACAGGCTCAGGCATAAATATTCATAGTCGCCCAGACTGATAACCGCCCATGTACCGTCCCTGTTGTCCAGTATCTGCCTGATATATTCGTGCCGGAAACCGTGCTGAAGCTGACGCTGCCACAGGATGCTGCCGCTTTCATCCACCCGTGCCACATAGGAATGCGTGGATTTTTCGCCGGACAATGTGCTCCTGTGCCCCCATACTGCCGTTGTCCCGGAGAAGAATATGCTGTTTTCCACAACAAAATCGGAAAACTCCGCGGCCCAGAGCAGCTCGCTGTCATGATAGCATTCCAGTATGCTCTTGTCGTGCACATAATAACCCAGAGCCTCGTCCAGCTTTTCCTGAGTGTGCGTGCGGTAGCTGATTCCGTCTCCGGGATGCAGGCTGCGGACGGCTTTTTCCCACAGCGCCGCCAGCTCCTCGGGGGAAATTTCGGGCTGATAAATCTCCAGCCCGGGTACTGCCCGCACAATGACTTCGGCTGTTTTGCCGTAGGTAAAGCGCTTGGTGGTAATGTCCCGATAGACCGCCTTGATATCTGACCGGCTGAGCCCGTCTGTTGACAGCCCGTTTTCCCGGAAAAACTCTACAGCATCGCTGTATTCCCTGGCCTCTGCGGCAAAAGTGACGCCTGCTAGGCTTGCCGCAAGGATAATGCAGGCGGCGAAAGCCACCCACTTGCGGAAAATCGGTGTTTTTCTGCGGGGGACGGGGGCTTCGCTTCGCTGCAAAATATCGTCATCCAGTTCGTCAAATGCAATAAATAAATCGTTTGCCTTCACAGATAGCCCTCCTTCAAAAGCTCGGCTTTCAGTTTTCTGCGCGTACGGCTGAGGATAACCATAACATTGTTTTGTGTCAGACCGTACCGCTTTGCGATATCCGGCACGGAATCTGCGAAAAAATACCGCCGCACCAGTACGTTACCGTCCCGCTCCGGAAGCGAGCGAACAAACCGCCGGAGGCATTGCCGCAGTTCCCGGGCCTCGTACGCGGCCTCTGCGTCCGTTCCGTTGTCAAGACATTCCGCAAGCTCGTCCAGAACGAGCGGTATCTCGCCTCCGCCGCGCTTTCCGGCATTCCGTGCGTTAAAGCGGTCAAAAGAAAGGTTGCGGGTTATTCTGGCAAGAAACAGCCGCAGCGCATAGGGCCTTTGCGGCGGAATCGCATTCCAGGCACGGAGCCAGGTATCGTTGACGCACTCATTGGCATCTTCGGTATCGTGCAGGATGTTCCGGGCTATCGCGAAGCAGTAAGCGCCGTATTTATCTGCGGCTTCGGGTATAGCGTCTGCGCTTCTGTGCCAGAACAGCTCAATGATCTGATTATCGTCCACGCGGTACCTCCTATCGGCGCTTAGGGATTCATTCACTTTATAAGACGGGAAATAATCAAAAACCTTACGGGATTTAATAAAAATACTGCGCACATTGCGGCGGCAAAGCGCGGGGCGGCATCGGTGCGGGGTGTGCGGTGCGGGCGCGGCAATGACATAAAGGAGCCGGTGTTTTTAAAGACAACACCCGAAAGTCCGGTATTGTCAGGGCCTTCGGGTGTTTGTAAACGGGTCGGAATTATGCAGGTGCGCTCCGGCAGACCGATAAACATATTTGTTTGCAGAGCTTCCGGTGCGGCTGCATTATTTGTATTATCCGCAGAGCGTACATGCTATTTTTTGCCGTTTTGCCGCCGCCGGACAAGAGTGCCGGCGTCAAAGCATGAGCAAGGCTTTTCGGGTTCCGCGCTCCGGCTTACCTGATCCGGGTTCCGCCCCATTCGATAACGGTGAAGCCTGTGCGCTCGGGAGCGGAGAGCTCCTGGGCTTCCGGTACAGTCGGGGTATCGGAGGCCTGCCAGGCCATAAATACGCGGATCAGCGTATCCGGGGCGGGGGTTATCTCAAGCGGGGCCGTGTTTGTGTAGGCATCGGTCTGGAACGAAATGATGTTGTAGGGATTATCCTGCATTTGCGGCAGCCAGTAAACGATAAATTCGTTGGCTTCTCTCCGGGTCAGCTCGAGCTTTTCAAGGGCGTCCTCCAGGAATGCGGCGGTATCCTGCCCTTTAACGCAGAAGCCCTTGGACAGGTCGAAGCGGGCATGGGTTTCCGCTTCCCAATAGAGGTAGTTATAGGTGCGGCCCTCTGCGTCGGTGAGCGTTCCGTCGGGCGACGCCGTTACCGTCCAGCCGTCGTTGTAAGCCGGATAGGTGCAGGTCAGTCTGCCGTCCGGGGTAAGCCTTACAGAAACCCGGGTTTCCTCCTCGGGATAGAGATAGATAACCGGCTTATCAGCCACGGCGTATTCCGTGCCTTCGCTGACGGAGAGCATATCGGCCTCCGTGCGCTTGGCTTCAACGTCGGCGTAAGAGTTTTCGTATGTGCAGTCTATGCAATCCCCAACGCACCACTCATCGGAGAGCGTGCCGTTGAACTTATATCTGTAAGGTGCGGAAACGGAGGGCTTGGCAAAGAAGCAGTCGGCATAGATCCTTGTGATGATAATATTGTGGAAAATGCCGTCTTCGCACTTTGTTGCCGTGGACTTATCCAGCCACTGGCCGGTGAATTCCGTATTGCGGAGGTTGTCGATCAGCTTCCAGCGTGCCGCCGTGATCTGTGCGGGATAGGACTCCATAATGCCACCGGTATAAGTGATCTCCACAATGCTGCCCACTTTGGCGCCGATGTCATCAAGTCCGCTGAGGCTGAAGGTGATCCTGTCGCTGCTGCTGAGCTCGGGCTCGCTCTCCAGGGGCTCAACCACGGCGGCGGTGTCGCTCAATTCCACAATGGCGGCGTTTAATTTGTGTTCCGCCTTATGCTCTTCCTGCGTCCAGAGCTCGCTGACGGACTTAAAGTTGTCGGGGAAGAAGTAGACTTTTGTTTCGTCAAACTTGCCGTCAAAGGTAAGCCTGTTCCAGTCCACAATCTTATAAGTCAGCGCGGTATACTCCCTTGTGCCGCCGTCATCGTATATTCCGGTGGGGATGGGGACAAAGAGGACGGCAAGCAGGACAACTGTAATAATTATCGGTATCCATATTTTCTTTTTCACGAAAGACATCCTCCTTTATAATGTATAGCCGATTGTAAAACTGCGTTTTGCAATCGGGAACCGCGCGGCGGGGTTTTCTTTGAAGCGCGCGGGCTTTTACAATCGCTGATTATTATCCGTACGCTCTGCGAAAAAGCCTTATTTTGCGCCGCGGCAGCGCATTACGGCGCTGCCGCGGAAGATATGATTATTCCCATTCTATTGTGGCGGGCGCCTTGGGGCTCAGGTCGTAAAGAACTCTGCCCGCTCCGGGAACCTCGGCCAGAATCCTGTCCGTGATCCTTTTGAGCACCGGCCATTCGATTTCCGGCACTGTGGCCGTCATGGCGTCAACGGTGTTTACGGCACGGATGATAACGGGCCAGTCAAAGGTGCGCTTGCCGTTTCTTACGCCGGTGGAGCGGAAATCGGGCACGACGGTGAAGAACTGCCATACCTTGTCGGTAAGCCCTGCCCTGTCGAATTCCTCGCGCAGTATGGCGTCGGATTCCCGCAGGGTATGCAGCCTGTCGCGGGTGATGGCTCCGGTGCAGCGGACGCCCAGGCCGGGGCCGGGGAAGGGCTGACGGTAAACCATGGAATCGGGCAGACCCAGCGCGGAGCCCACCACGCGGACCTCGTCCTTAAAGAGCAGCTTTATGGGCTCCACCAGCTCAAAGTGCATATCCTCGGGAAGCCCGCCGACGTTGTGGTGCGCCTTTACTCCGTGGCTCTCCAGGATATCGGGGTAGATGGTGCCCTGAGCCAGGAAGGAAATGCCCTCCAGCTTGCGCGCCTCCTCATCAAATACCTTTATGAATTCTCCGCCTATGATCTTTCTCTTGGCTTCGGGGTCGGAAACGCCTTCCAGCAGGTCAAGGAAGCGGTCGGTGGCGTCGATATAGATCAGGTTGGCGTCAAGCTGATTGCGGAATACCTCGATTACCTGCTCGCTTTCGCCTTTTCTCATAAGTCCGTGGTTGACATGGACGCATACCAGCTGCTTGCCCACAGCCTTAATCAGAAGGGCGGCCACAACCGATGAGTCCACACCGCCTGAAAGGGCAAGAAGCACCTTTTTGTCTCCTACCTGACGGCGTATATCCGCTATCTGCTGTGCGATAAAAGCCTCTGCGAGGGCCTTTGTGCTGATGCGTTCCATATTCTCCGGGCGTACATTGCTTTGCATAATTAAATTCCTCCGTTAGTTTGTTTCGGAATCGTATTTACCGATAAAACCATTATATATTATTTGACAAAACATTTCAAGGATTATTGGTGATAAAACTTCAATATATTAGCTTTTTTCTCCGCCGGGTAAACAGGCGGCAATTCCGGTTTTATTTGATGAAGCTTTTGCTTTTATTTGATGAAGCTTTTGCGGCAAGGAATGCGGAAACGCAAAAACGGCGGATGATATGCGGATTAAAACCGTTGATTTTTTCCGCAAAAGGATTATAATTTTTATAGTATGCTCAAGATTACGGGAGGGTCTATGAAACGCATCTTTTTATGCTTTTTGTTACCGGTTTTGATGCTGTTTGCCGGCTGCTCTGCGCCGCAGGAGCCGTCGGAGGGGACAGGGGAAGCAACAGGGGAAGCAACGGCGCAAGCGACGGGGGAAGCAACGGCACAAGCAACGTGGGAAGCTACAGCGCAAGCGACAGGTGAAGAGGCCGTTATTAAACGGGAAATGCGGCTGGTGCAGGGGGAGAACGGGATTTACGGCAATTTATACAGCCTGGGCGAATTTGACCGGACAAATACATATCCGTTTATCATCATGTCGCATTCGGCAAATGTCAATTCCGATACGCTCAATTCCTATGCCCAAAGAAGCGCCGCTCTTGGGTATCTGGTCTATACATTTGATTTTCCGGGCAGCGGCAG
This sequence comes from Bacillota bacterium, assembly GCA_029007865.1. Taxonomy (GTDB): domain Bacteria; phylum Bacillota; class Clostridia; order Christensenellales; family QALW01; genus UMGS1338. The sequence continues at coordinate 3,013 of JAQXIQ010000078.1, read as the reverse complement.
CTCAAGAAGCGATGCCGTTGAAAACAGCACTATTTTTACCCAGATGGATACGCTGCGCTTTCTGGTTGATTATTTTGCCGGGCAGAGCTATGCGAGCGATATATATCTCTTTGGTACATCCCAGGGAGGGCTGGTATCCGCCGTTGTTGCCGACGAAAAGGACGCCGCCGTATCGGGCCTGATTTTGCTCTATCCGGCGTTCAACATTCCGGAACTGATGAGCAAATTCCCGATCGGTGTTGACCCGGAATACAAAAAGCAGCTGGAGGAGCATAATGTTTTTGACCATATCGGGAGCTTTTCCGGGGATGTCCTTATTCTTCACGGCACTTCCGACATAATGGTGCCCAGCTCTTACAGCGAGAAAGCCGCGGAGCTGTATTCCTCCTGCAGGCTGGAGCTTATAAGCGGGGCAAACCACGGCTTTAACAGGGAAAATTATGCTTTTAACGACAAATACGACGGGGTCACCTGGGACTATATTGAGCAGTATCTGCTCCGGCATAAGGAGCAATAAACGCAGCCCAAACCGTGATATTAAAAAAGAATGCCAGACAAAAAAGAGCTGACTGCATTATCAAAAAACAGTTAGCTCTTTACTTTTACAATAATTCAAATAATGTTGCCATTTTGTTGCCACAGAGGGCACAAACACGGCGAAAAGCCTTTATTTACGGGCTTTTTCGCGGGCGAGAAATTACTCTGCTCATTATATCATTCAACAAAAAATTCGTTGGAAAAAGTTTCAAAACGGCTGACGGGACAGTGTCGAGTGGTTGTGTGGGCATCACCATGTTTCAATTCCCACTTCATCAAGAATAAAGGGCGTTTTATCCTCAACGCTATGGTAATACTGTTCGGCAGCAGAACAAAGGTTTTTGCACAGTTTTATCACATCCCAGTCCACGTATTTCGAGTCTCGTACCATATGGCTATAGTTTTCGCCATCTCTTTTGTGGGCGTGAATGCGAATATTAGCAAGAGATACATGATCAACATCAAAATTGCCTGCATGTAAAAAAGCACAGCGTAGTGCCCAACATTCTTCCGCAGATAGCCATGCATATTCAACAATTTCTTCCGATGGAAGACTAGTTGCTTTTGTTGTGAAATAAGTGGTTGCATATGAGGAAAACCATTTTTTATATCTATTTCCTGGCAATGCTTCGTTTGGAAACTCAATTTTTCCGCACACATCGGGCAAAGTCAAAGATAACGCCAAAGCACAGTTGTACAGTTCGGCACTCAATGCCTTTTTTATTTCAATTATTTTGTTTAGAAATATGTCATTTTTATTCATCTTTCTCATCCTTCTTGCGCATTAAGAACCCATTTTCCTCTTTAGTAACCACCCAGGCAGCGCTATCCATTTATAACCACAGATCTTGCCATTAAGTGTTGTAGTAGCCGCTCGCAACTATTTCTTATAGAAATCTTAGCATCACCTGTTGAAAAATGTTGCGGCATGGGTTTCGTCAAAACATAAAACGCCCGAAAGGCCTTTGTTTACAAGGGCTTCCGGGCACTTATAAGCCAGTTTGTATTATTCCCACTCGATGGTGCCCGGGGGCTTGCTGGTGATGTCGTATACTACGCGGTTGACGCCGGGGACCTCGCTTATGATGCGGCCGGAGATTGTGCGCAGAAGCTCGTAGGGGAGCTCGGCGAACTCCACGGTCATGGCGTCCTTGCTGGTGACGGCGCGAATGGCTATGCAGTAGTCGTAGGTGCGCTCGTCGCCCATAACGCCCACCGAGCGGACACCGGTGAAAACGGTAAAGTACTGCCACACGGACTGGTCAAGGCCGGCCCGGGCTATCTCCTGGCGCAGGATATAGTCGCTGTCCTGAACTATGCGGAGACGGTCCTGAGTTATTTCGCCCATGATGCGTATGGCAAGGCCGGGGCCGGGGAAGGGCTGACGCCAGACGAGCTCATGGGCTATGCCCAGGCTTTCGCCCAGCTTGCGCACCTCGTCCTTAAAGAGCAGCCTGAGAGGCTCCACCAGCCCCTTGAAGCGCACATCCTTGGGCAGACCGCCGACATTGTGGTGGCTCTTTATAACGGCGGCTTTGCCGAAGCCGCTTTCTATTACATCGGGGTATATGGTGCCCTGTACCAGATAGTCGGCGCCTATTTTGGAGGATTCCTCCTCAAAAACCCGGATGAACTCCTCGCCGATTATCTTGCGCTTGCGCTCCGGGTCGGTAACGCCCTTGAGCTTGTCCAGAAAACGCTCTCTGGCATCCACCATTATGATGTTGAGCCCCAGCTTTTTGCCGTAAAAGTCCATGACCTCCTGAGCCTCGTTTTTGCGCAGCAGGCCGTGGTCCACAAAAATGCAGGTGAGGCGCTCTCCGACCGCCATGTGCACCAGCACGCTGGCGACGGAGGAATCCACTCCGCCGGAAAGACCGCTTACGACCCGGCCGCTGCCCACCTGAGCGCGTATTCCCTCTATCAGCTCCTGAGCCAGGTTTTCCGCGCTCCAGCCGCCCTCACAGCGGCAGATATTGAAAATAAAGTTGCGCAGCATCTGATAGCCGTTTTTGGTGTGGTTGACCTCGGGGTGAAACTGGAAGCCGTAAAGCCCGGCCGCATCGTTGGCCATGGCGGCGTTGGGACAGTGCGCGGTGACGCCTATGGAAACAAAGCCCTCGGGAAGAGAGGAGACCATATCGTGGTGGTTCATCCAGGTGATGTTTTCACCCTCCAGCCCCTCAAAGAGCGGGTGAGCGGCGGCGGTCATGGGAGTGAAGCCGAATTCGGGCACCTGCGCGGCGCTTACGGAGCCGCCCAGCATGTATGCCATAAGCTGCATACCGTAGCATATTCCCAGTATCGGGACGCCCAGGTTAAAGACTTCGGGGGAGCATCTGAGGGAGTCTTCGGCATCTACGCTGTTGGGGCCGCCGGTGAGGATTATGCCTTTAAGATCAGGGGTGTTGTATTTTTCCACCGGCTCGGTGCAGGGGATGACCTCGCTGTACACTCCGGCCTCGCGGACACGGCG
>JAQXIQ010000077.1 GCA_029007865.1 Bacillota bacterium | reverse complement strand
GGTGAGAAAAGCGGCAATAACGTATTATTGCCCTTCCGAAAGCTGAAATAAAAAGTACTACTGCAAATTAAAAACAAAATGCCGTTTTGAAAATAAAGCAACAGTGTATGCGGCAGAGCGCGACTATTTTTGAAATCGGCTCAAAGGAGCTTTTTGCGGTCGGCCGCCTCGAAACCCTCTCCGCTTACCTCCCGCGCGTCAACGACATATACAAAAGCGCGGGGATCCTCACGCTTCACTATCCGGCGCAGTTTGGCCACCTCGGAGCGGAGCACCAGACAAACCAGCATGGTGCGTTCTTCATTGGTATATGCGCCCACCGCTTTTATTTTTGTTGCGCCGCGGGACAGCTCGTTGTTGATGTATCCGGCTATCTCCTCGCCCTTATCCGTTATTATATAATATACCTTCGCACTTTTAACACCGTCCTGCAGCAGGTCTATGACAAATCCGCATATATACATGCATATCAGGGAATACAGCACTACAAAGGCGGAGTTTTCTCCCGTCAGACCGTTGGCCACGATTACTATTACGTCCATTATCATAACGTAGTTGCCTATGGAGTGCGAGGGGAAAGCCGAAGAAATGAGCTTGGCAAGTATGTCTGTACCGCCGGTGCTGCCTGTGTTGCGGAAGGCAATACCCAGTCCGGCACCCAGCATGATGCCGCCGAATACCGCACCCAGTAGCGGCTCTCCGGATATTATGGCCGGTACGGGAATATAGTCAATGGCAAGAGACATTACAAGAGTGCCCACCATGGATTTGATCCCAAAATCAAGGCCCAGTATACGCCAGCTGATAATATAGAGAGGAATATTAAGAGCAATTATCAGTATACCCATGCTGATGCCCGTAAAGCGCGAAATGATGGCGGCGACACCGCTTATTCCCGACGGGGCAATGGAATTTGGAAGTATGAGCATATTATAAGAAAGCCCGGCAATCAGCGCACCGATTATTATTGCAAAATAATATCCGATCTCAAGCACCAGACGTTTTTTGTTAGCTTTAGCCATTATAATACTGCCCTTCAATCTTAATTTGTGATATATTTTGTTCATTTTTGCCTATAAAGTATATAAAAATGACGGATTTTTGTCAAGATTCTTTTAAGCGACAGCAAACAAATACCGCCGGTACAGATACTGTCCGGCGGTACGGGGTATCGTTATTTTGCAATGGGAAAGCCCAGGCTTATCAGAAGAGCCTGGTTTATCTTCTGCATGTCGGAGGCTGAGAGCTCTCCGATTTTATCGCGCAGTCTGCGCTTGTCGATGGTTCTGATCTGTTCCAGCAGTACCACGGAATCCCTGGCAAGACCGTGATCGCGCGCGTCCAGCTCAATGTGAGTAGGCATTTTGGCTTTATCCTGCTTGCTTGTTATGGCGGCGGCGATTACGGTGGGGCTGTATCGGTTGCCCACGTCGTTTTGTACTACAAGCACAGGCCTTATTCCGCCTTGCTCCGATCCGATTACAGGGGACAGATCCGCATAATATATTTCTCCTCGTTTTACCATTATTTATCACGCTCGCTTTTCCTTTTGTTGCGTCGAATCTGTATGCCGAAGAAATCCTGCAATTACATATTATGCGATGCTTTGCCGCCTTGACAACGGCGGGCAAAGTCAATATGTAATTTTATTTTATGACGCTGTTTTTATTATGCGCTGCGTGCGGTAAATAATTCAATATTGAAAAGAAAAGCCGTTAATTTCAGTCCAGATGTATGCAGGAGATTATATCAAGAGCATTCGCGCTGCCGGCGCCGAAGCTTTCGGCGGCTGCGTGGCCTGCGGCGTTATGGATAAGCGGGGCGGCGGGCAGAGCATCTTGGGCGCGTGCCAGCACTGCGGCGCATATTCCGGCAAGGCAGTCTCCGCTGCCGGCGGTGGCAAGCGCGGCGGTAGGATTGTTAAGAACATATACGCGGCCTTCGCACACCGTAACGGTGTACCAGCTTTTCAGCACGGTATCGGCGTGGTACAGCCGGGAGATCTCAACGGCGGCGGCAATAGGGTCTGCGTCTATAAGCTGCGCAGGACGCCCAAGCAGCCTTGCCGCTTCGCCCAGATGGGGTGTAAGCACGGTGCGAAGCCCACGCTCCTTTCTTGAAAGGAGCTGACTGTTTGCCGTATGAAGTTCATACAGGGCGTCGGCGTCCAGTACCACCGGACAGGGAAGCTCAAGCACACTGCTGCGCATCTGGACGGCAGACTGACTTCTGCCTGCGCCCATGCCGTATGCAACGGCGTCAAAGCCCTGAGCGGAGTCGCTCAGCATTATGTGCGGAGGACGCCTGTCATAATAGGGAAGAGAGGACACAACGGTTACCTTTCCCGCACCGCATCTTGAGGCGGCTTCTGCGCTGAGCATGGCCGCTCCTTCCATGCCGCGGCATCCTCCCACAATGCCGACGCTTCCAAAGCTGCCCTTGTGCCCGTAAATGCTTTTACGGGGCAGAAATGCGGGTATATCATCGTGGTTTATCAGGTATGCACAGGGGTTAAGGCCGGGAATACCGGCGTCCAGCACGGTCAGCCGTCCTGCGTTTTGAGCGTGCGAGCCGCAGGCGCAGAGCGGCTTTGCGGCCTGTACGCACAGCGTGCAATGGGCGCGCACGGACAAACTGCTGCCGGCGCCGCTGGGAATGTCGGCTGCCAGCACCGTGGAGGCAAAGAGGTTTATCTGCATTGCGGCGCACAATGCCTCTCCGGACAGTTCGCCGTGAAATCCGGTGCCGAAGATTGCATCCAGTATGATATCGGCTTCAAATACAGGGGAGAGCAGATGAGAACATTTGTCCAAATAGTATTTTGCGTCCGGAGTAAGACGGTCATGCTCCCCTATGAATGCCACATGGGCGTCATATCCCCGGGATGCAAGTATCTGCGTAGCGACAAAGCCGTCCCCTGCGTTGTTGCCGCTGCCGCACACGGCCAGAAAACTCGTTTCGCCCGGAGATGAATCCATTATACCGGCAATATAATCGGCCATCGCTGCTCCGGCACGGTACATGACCTCGCGGCTGTCGGCTCCGCTGGCAAAGTATTCCTTCTCGGCACGCCGCATTTCCTCTGCGGTGACTATCATATCCATATATAGGTCGTACTCCTTATGACAATGCCGCGGCAGCCGTTACCGGCCGGCGGCGTTTTTTATAAAGCGCAGTTTGCGCTGTGCGGTGCTGCGGTGATTAACAGTCGGCGGAATCCCGACCCTCCAGTATGCACTGAGCCACCGCCGCAAACCTGACATGAGATATGCTTATATGCACATTCGTGCCGTTAAGGCTTTTGAACAGCTCTTGGGCTTTTCCGTGCAGCACTGTATGCGGGCGGCCGTATTCGTCGTGAGTGATTTCGATATCCTTCCAGGACAGATAATCAAAGCCCCGTCCCAGAGCCTTGGCCACGGCCTCTTTTACCGAAAACATTCCCGCCGCCGTAGACTGATTCATTTTATGCGCTTTAAGATATTCTATTTCGTCCTGAGTGTATACTTTTTTTAAGAAGCTGTCCCGCAAAAGCAGCAGGGAAAGCCTCGGAGAATCCAGTATATCGGTGCCTATTCCTATTATCATATTGCTATTTTCCTTCCGTTTCGGACGTGTTTTTTATCAGGGTGGCTTCGCCGCTGCTTACATGGTACAGCCCGTCTGCGGCCTTGACAAGCAGTGCGCCGCTGTCATCTATGCCCAGAGCCATACCGCAGATTTCGCGGCCCCTTACCGCCGCCCGTACCGGGACATTCCGGGTTGCCAGCACAGCTCGGTAGCACGCAAGCAGAGCGGATGTATTTCCTTCCTCCAGCATGGAAACGGTGTTTTCAAGCTGCCGCAGCACCGCGTAAAAAAGCTCGTCGGCGTCTCCTCCTGTACAGCAGGCACACTCAAGAGGCGCGCTGCTTACGTTTATGCCTATGCCTATGATGATATCCAGGTCGGCACTGCTGCTCTGACAAAGTATACCGCAGACCTTTTTGTCGCCCAGCAGGATGTCGTTGGGCCACTTGATGCTGCTGCCCGGTATACACCGCGCGACCGCGACGGCTGCGGCGACCGGTATAAGCTCGCGCTCAGGAAGGTCGCGGATGCGCACCGAGAAGTACAGCCCCCCGTAAGGGGAGAGAAAGCTGCGCCCCAGCCGACCCCGTCCCGCGCTCTGCGAAAGAGCCCGCACGCACACCGGGCAGTCCGGAATGTTTTTTATATAGCTGTTTGTAGAGTCCACGCTTTCCAGCGTAATTATTCGCTCAATCTTCATGGTCTTGCTCCGTGACGGCGGAAACTATATCGTAAGGGAAGCCCTTTCGCACCAACGCGGCGTAAATCTTGGCTCTGCGCTTCTTCGGCTCTGTATCCGTGCAGCGCGCAGATGCGGCTTTTAAGGCCAGAACGGCGGCCGCCGTTTCCTCCTCCGGGGAGATTTCCTCCAAGGCATCACGCACCGTTTCTTCGTCCAGATGCTTGCTCAGAAGGCGCTGTTTTATCATATAGCGCCCTTCGCCCTTTGCAAGGGCGCGGCTTACGGTTTCCTTTGCCAGCCCGGCGTCGTTTATGTATCCCAGCTCCTCCATGCGCGCTAACACAGCCCTTTGCGTGGCCTCGTCGTATTCCAGCAGCTTTTGCTCAAAGTCAAAGCGGCTTTTGCCGCCCGTGCGCGCCGCATACATAAGAGCGGCGGACATGGCGGAATCATAGCGATCCCGCGCAGTCAATTCCTCAAGCAGATTTTTGTCTATCTCCAGCCCCTCTTTAAGCCGGTATACGGCCGCCGTTTCCGCGTTCAGACCGCAGTAAAACTCACCGTCCAGATACAGGTTCAGCCGTTCCGGGTTTTTCTTCTGTTGTGTAAGGGAAGTGATAAGCATGGGCGCCGTCCTTTCGGTATGCAGTCAAATCCTGATGCGTCTGCTGTGTTTAATATTATAGCGTAAATCTTTTGTATTTTACAGCGTTTTTATAAAATTATTTACAAAAAGTTTATCCTATTGCGTTGACTTTGTTATAACTTTATCTTACAATTATCAGGTAAAATAAATTTCCGGAGGGAAAAGGTTTGAAAAGAACTCTGAATATGCTTGCGGTTATGCTTGCATTTGTCGTTTTTGCGGGCTGTGAGCCCGGCAATACGGCTGCCGGCACTGCAACGCCGGAAACCGGGGAGACCGTGCCGGTTTTCAGCTATGATTATATTGATACGGGTATCGTTCTTACCGACGGCTCTCTGAGTAAAGTGGAGGACAACAGTATGGAACATCCTATAGCCAGAATAGTGCTGGAAAACGGCAAAGAGATAGAGCTGGAGCTTTATCCGGAGAAGGCTCCGGAAACGGTTGCTAATTTTATATATCTTGCAAACGAAAAAAAGCTCTATGACGGCCTGACATTTCACCGTATAATCGATGAGTTTATGGTGCAGGGCGGCGACCCCAGCGGCGACGGAACCGGCGGGCCGGGCTACAGCATAAAGGGAGAGTTTGCTCTCAACGGTTTTGCGCAGAATGATATCAGCCATAAAACCGGAGTTATTTCCATGGCGCGCCGCTCCTACCCCTATGACAGCGCAGGCTCACAGTTTTTCATCTGTGTGGCGGACTGCGAGTTCCTTGACGGACAGTATGCCGCTTTCGGCAAGGTCATAAAGGGCCTGGAAAATGTCCTGGAGCTGGGTAAGGTTCCTACCTACGGCGGCAATTCCGGCACTCCCAAGGAGCGTCAGGGCATAAGCAGTATCCGTGTGGACACCCGCGGCAAGCAGTACGGTAAGCCGCAGAGCGCAACCGACGACTGATTTTCTCCTTGCGCATCCCCAAAGCGTCTGCCGGCCGGCTTATCGCGTCAGCGCAAGCGCTTTGGCCGCAAACCGCACCCAAATAGAACAACAAGAGAATAACGCAAGCCAAACGGCGCATGATATCGGTTTTCCGATATTCCATGCGCCGTTTTTTATAACTAAAAAAGACTCCTGAACCGAAATTCAGAAGTCTTAAAAATCATTACCTTGATTTTGCCTTACTTGCCTGCCTGCTCTACGGCAACGGCAACGGCGACGGTGGCGCCCACCATGGGGTTGTTGCCCATGCCGATAAGACCCATCATCTCAACGTGAGCCGGGACGGAAGAGGAACCGGCAAACTGAGCGTCGGAGTGCATACGGCCCATGGTATCGGTCATGCCGTAGCTGGCGGGACCGGCGGCGACGTTGTCGGGGTGCAGGGTGCGTCCGGTGCCGCCTCCGCTGGCAACGGAGAAATACTTCTTGCCGTTTTCCACTGCCCACTTCTTATAGGTTCCGGCAACGGGATGCTGGAATCTGGTGGGGTTGGTGGAGTTACCGGTGATGGAAACATCCACACCTTCCTTGTGCATGATGGCAACGCCTTCGCATACATCGTTCGCACCGTAGCAGTTAACCTTAGCGCGAAGTCCCTCGGAATAGGACTTGCGGTATACTTCCTTAACGGTGTTGGTATAAGGATCATACTCGGTCTCTACGAAGGTGAAACCGTTGATTCTGGAAATAATCTGAGCAGCATCTTTTCCAAGACCGTTCAGGATAACTCTCAGGGGTTTCTTACGAACCTTGTTG
>JAQXIQ010000076.1 GCA_029007865.1 Bacillota bacterium | reverse complement strand
TTTGCCCGCGAGGTGGCAAACGAGGTGCTGTTTATGGACGGCGGTTATATACTGGAAAAATCCGAGCCGTCGGAGTTCTTCGGTAACCCGCAGAACCCGCGTCTGCGCGACTTTTTGTCCAAGGTTCTGTAAATGAACTTGGCTTTTGTGCTAAAAAACAGCGAAAAACGGTGCAAAAATGATGCAAAAACGGTGCAAAAATGATGCAAAAATGATGCAAAAACGATGTGCTTGACGCATACGAGCTGATACAATAAAATAACGCTGCACGCGGTAACGGGCCGGCCTTCAGATGAGGCCGGCCTGTCTGCGTTGACGGCATATTTCGTACATAAAGACCGTGGCGGCGCAGCCCACATTGAGGGAGGAGGCGGAGGAGGATTCGCTCATGGGAATGGTGGCCAGAATGTCGCATTTTTCTTTGAAGGCGGCATTGAGTCCCATGGTTTCGTTGCCTATCATTATCAGGGTAGGAACGGTAAAATCCACCTGGGATATTTCGGTCTGACGGTGTGCGGTCGTGCCCACGATATTAAAGCCCTCGCAGCGTTCTTTCATACGGCGGAAAAAAGCATAAAGAGCGTTATTGTCCTCCACACGGATAACGGGAACCTTAAAAAATGAGCCCATGGATGCGGTTATTACCTCGGGATCGTACAGATCCACGGCGTGACCGGTTAAGAGAAGGGCGTCCATTCCGAAAGAGTCGCAGGAGCGGATAATGGTTCCCAGATTGCCCTTGTTGGAGGGACGGTCAAACAGCGCAATGGCGGGATTTGCCGGGAGAACCAGCTTGTCCAGGGAATCCTCCCTCATCTGCACAGCCGCCATAAGCTCAGAGGTGTCCTCCTTGCCGCTGAGCCTGCGCATAAGCTCGTCGGACAGCTCATAATTCATCCGGGTCGGAGTGCTGCCGATAACCCCTCTTGCCCAGTCGGACAGCCCTGCTTCCGTGCCGTAAATAAAGGAATTTATATGCCAGCCGCGCTTGACGGCTTCGTTTATGTTGCGTACTCCCTCAACAAAGAACTCGTTATATTTATAGCGCTTGTTCCTGTTGGTTTTGAGTACCTCCAGTTTCTGAAATGCCGCGTTTGCTGAATATATTACTTGCTTTTTCACGGTGATGGTATTCCTTTCCGCGTAACGGACGCCGTTTTATACCGTAATTATACAGCATAAGCCCGGTATATGCAACGCAGAAAGCGCAGCTTCAGGCGGAAAAACGGAAAAAAGAGCGCCCGCGATGCGCTTGCATCGCGGGCACGGAATGTCGGGTACGCAACTGTCCGGCGTTATTTCATGCCTGTTGCCGACCTTAGAAGTTCGTTTACCGCGTCCTCTACGGCGGCGTAATGCGTTGCAGGCGTTCCGTTACCGGCTATCCAGTTATTGGTTTCGCCAAAGAGATAGTAGCCCAGCCCCTGGCCGTTGTAAGTAACGCTGATATAGCTCATTATCGAAGAGGTAACCGTCTTATCCTGAACCATATAAAGGGTTTCAAGGGAGCCCTCGTCCTCCAGGTACACCATGCTTTCCGCTTCAAATATCAGCTTGCTTTCCTCGGAGCTCCTGGCGTATTCCGGCCTGATATACTGGCTGATAAGCTGTACGCAGCCCGCAGGATTGGCGACGTTATTCATTACGCAATAAGGAGTAAACCAGTTGACATCCGATATGTAATCGCTTGCGCTGGGCCCTTTCGGGGGCATGATGATGCCGAAGTGGATGTCTTCGTTGACCATCTTCTCGGCGCGGTTGGCGTATGTTATCATAAGCGCGTGCTTGCCCAGCACAAAGCTCGGGTGGTCGTCGTCGCTTCCGGGATTGCCCTCAAGATATACTACCTTGTCGTTCTGTGCCAGCTTGATAAAGAAATCAACGGCCTCCAGAACATTGGAGGAATTGGCGTTGAAGGTGGGCACGCCGTCTTTATTGACGATATACTGTCCGCCGTTTGCGGCCACCATGGCAAACACTGCGCAGGTGTTCTGACCCATGTGCATGCCGTAGACGCCCCTGTCGGCATCGGTGCAGGCTATGGCCACCTCGCGGAGCTTATCAAAGGTCCAGTTGCCTTCTTCGCTCATGGTGTACATATCCTCAGCGGAATAACCGTTGTTCTGCAGTATGTCCTTGTTAAAGAATGTAACCTGATTGAAGCCCACCAGACCGAAGCCGGTTTCCAGGGGGATGGCAAAATAATGCTTTCCGCCCAGCGTTCCGACATTCTCTTGACCCGAAACATCCCAGTATTCGCTGTCGGAAAAGTCTCCGGCCTCGGCATAGTCGCTCAGCGCGGTCAGAATGGAGCCCGGGTTGCCCGCATAGCCGTACAAAAGAGGAATGGTGAAGGGGCCGCCGCAGTGCAGTATGTCGCACATGGGTTCAAAAGCAGCGGCGCTGGTCTGAGCTTCGCTGAGCCAGTTGTCACCCGGCGAGGCAATGTATGTAACCGTTATGCCGTACTGCTGCTGATAGTCCTCCCAGCGCTGGCGGATGTTCTGGGAACGGGCGCTTTGATTGTTGAGCACATAATCGTTTTCGGAGCCGTTATTCCATATAAGGATTCTGTAGGTATCTCCCGCCTTGATAAAGTTTTGCTGAGCCGGTGCGTCTGCGGTGGGAGAGGGTGACGGCGCTTCGGTTGTGCTGCTTGGCCCGCAGCCCGCAAGGGTAAACACGGCGGCCAGCAGCACCAGGAGAGTGACTGTTGCTATCTTTTTCAAAATGCTGCACCTCTTTTAGATAATTTAACATTCGGTGTATGTTTCTTATATTATTATAATGCATTTGATGCGCTTAATAAATGCACGATTCCAACCCGATATAGCACAATAACGAATCAAAAAGCGCCTCAAATAAAGATGGTATGAATTTTGGGATAGGATTGTGCTGATATACATCCGTGAGGAGTCAGGCCGCGCAAAGAAAAATAGAGTTCATGCCGGAGCCCTTAAGGCTAAAACATTATATACCGGCCTGTGGCTGCGGAGAATGAGATTCAAGCTGTGAAAATGACGGAATTTGTCTTTGCGGTATTTGAAACGGCGGCGCTGTATTTTGCTGAATCCAGCGCGCCGAGCTGTACAGGTATGTGGTATGTCCGCTTAACTGTTGTTTCCAAAGCTGTTCCATAGTTAGAAAAATACTAGATAATTTGTATATAAGTTAATAATGTCCCTTTTATCAAGGGCTGTTATATGTTATAATATGTATGCTGTTACAGCAGGATAATATAAAGGAGGATGAATAATGAAGAACATCAAGAGATGGCTTGGAGCGCTTTTGTGTGCTTTGATGTGCGTACTGCTGTTTGCCGCATGCATCGCCGGCAATCCGGGCAGCAGTGCGGGTGTCACCGATACGCCCGGCAAACCGGACTGCGTCACCGGTGTTACCGATGCTGCCGGCAATCCGGACTGCGTCACCGGTGTTACCGGTACGCCCGGCAAACCGGACTGCGTCACCGGTGTTACCGATGCTGCCGGCAATCCGGACTGCGTCACCGGTGTTACCGGTACGGCCGGCAATCCGGGCGGCAGCACTGTCGATGTTACGCCTACGCCTACGCCCACGGGAACAAGCGCTGCGTCAGACGGCAACACGCCAAATGCGCCGGATAAGCTTGCCATGAAGGCCGGCGACGTCTACAGGATTTTTCTTTGGTCAAACACTGCCGAGAATCAATATGTTGACGGATTAACCGGCGGTATCCGCGCCGGAGAGAACAGATATCGTTGGCTGAAATTCCAGGAGCAGTATGGTGTAACCGTTACCTGGATAGCAAATCCGGGAGGAGACTGGATGCAGCAGGTGCTCGCCACAGCCGCTTCCGGTGAACCGATCTGTGATATTTACCACATGGGCGGGCCTTTCATCATTCCTCCCAGCCTTACATACGGCAACACAAAGGTTGGATATTATTATGAAAACCTTGCCGATTATGCCGAGTATGCCGACTTCAGCGACAATGCTTACTGGGATCAGAGCGCTCAGGAGACAATGGGTCACTATGACGGCAAGTTCTTTGTAGCCTTCCCGCAGGAGGTCGGTTGGGGTTCGGTTGCCGTCAACCAGGTTTGCTTCTTAAACAAGACCCTGCTTGAGAGGGGCGGACACAGCGCAAATGAGATTTATAACCTCTACAAGGAGGGCAACTGGACCTTTGACAAGTTCAGGGATATCGCCAAGGATTGCACCAATGTCGATAGGGGAATTTACGGTACCCTGATAGCTCAGAACGGCATGTCTCTGCTGTCCCTTATTACTGCTAACGGAGGAAGCGTGCTTACCCCGGACGAAAGCGGAGTACCGAAGTTTACTGCCGATTCCAAAAAGTCCATGACCGCCATAAACTATTTCCTGGATATGTGCAGGAAAGATAAGTCCGTCCTTACCGACGGCTCTATAAGCCAGCAGGAGGCTACGCTGTTCAAATCCGGTTCCGTGGCCATGATGCTCACCTACGCAAACCGCGTAACTGAAGGCGAGGGACCGCGCAAGGGCGCTCTGTATCAGCAGCAAGACATAAAGTACGGTATCGTGCTGCCGCCTAAGGGCCCCGATGCCCAGGATTATATGTCCGATAAGAACTGGTCCATTCCGATCTCCGTATTCAAGGGCCACGAGAACCCCGCAGGTGTTGTCCAGTGCCTCAACCTTTATATGCGCCCGCTGTATGCACTGGGCAGCGAAGAAAGCAACCTGGCTCTGGAGATCGACGCCGTGACCTACTTCCAGGATGAGGAGTCCATCAAGGTTCTCCATGATATCCTTGAGAAGAATGTTTCCACTTCATATATGGTTTACTGGGCCCAAACCATCGACGGGATTTCCCTCGCCGGAGTTACCACCTACGGCATAGATATGTGGATCAAAGGTGAATCCACTCCCGAAGTTGATTATGCCGCCGGCAAGAAAGCTATAAACGGTATTCTTTCCGGTTTGTATAACGGCCGATAAAACCGGACAGAGCATAACAGATCCCGATAACAAGGCGGGGCTCATCAAAGCGATGAGCTCCGCTTTTCCGGTTTCTTGAATAAATGCACGATTTCAACCCGGTACAGTATAATAACGAATCAAAAAACTATTGCAACAGCGGCGCTGTATTTTACCGAATCGGGCAATGATGAGCTATATTTGTATGCCCGGATAACCGATGCTGAGGCAGGTGCAAAATTGGGAAATTGCAGGCTGTGTTTAGTTAGTAATGTCCCTTTCTAAGTTAGTAATGTCCCTTTTATTTGATTTTGCTGCATGATATAATCAACAAAAAATGTATAAAAGGAGGATGAATAATGAACAACATCAAGAGATGGCTCGTTGCGCTTATGTGCGTGCTTATGTGCGTACTGGTGTTTGCCGCGTGCACCGACAATAAGCCCGGCGAAAGTGCCGGCGTTACTCCTGCGCCTACGGGAACAAACGGTGCGTCAGAAGGCAATACGCCGTATGTGCCGGATAAGATTGCCATGAAGGCGGGCGATGTCTACAGGTATTTCGTTTGGGCAAACCCTGTTGAGAACCAGTGGGTGGACGGGGTTACCGGCGGTGTCCGCGCCGAGGAGAACAGACAGCACTGGCTGGATTTCCAGGCGCAGTACGGCGTGACCATCACATGGGTTGCTTCTCCGGGCGGAGACTGGATGGGACAGGTGCTCACCGCAGCCGCTTCCGGCGAACCGATCTGTGACGTTTATCACATGGGCGGACCTTTCGCCATTCCTACCAGCCTTACATACAACGGCAGCACGGTGGGATACTACTACGAAAACTTTGCCGATTATGCCGAGTATGCAGATTTCAGCGACAATGCTTACTGGGATCAGAGCGCACAGGAGGCCATGGGATACTATGACGGCAAGTTCTTTGTAGCTTTCCCGCAGGAAGTCGGCTGGGGCGTAGCTGCATTAAACCAGCTTTGCTTCTTTAACAAGACCCTGCTTGAAAGCGGCGGTCACAGCGCCGATGAGATCTATACTCTCTACAAGGAAGGCAACTGGACCTTTGACAAGTTCAGGGATATAGCCAAGGATTGCACCAATGTCGATAAGGGAGTTTACGGAACCCTGATAGCCCAGAACGGTATGGCGGTTCTGTCCCTTATTACCGCTAACGGCGGCAGCGTGCTTACCCCGGACGCTAGCGGCATACCGCAGTTCACCGCCGATTCCGAAAAGTCCCTGTACGCTATCAATTATTTCCTTGATATGTGCAAGAACGATAAGTCCGTACTTACCGACGGCTTTGTAAGCCAGCAGGAGGCCGCCCTGTTCAAAGCCGGTAACGTAGCCATGATGCTTACCTATGGCAACCGCGTATCTGAAGGCGAGGGACCGCGCAAGGGCGCTATCTATCAGGATGAGACCCTTAAATACGGCGTCGTACTGCCGCCCAAGGGACCGGATGCCCAGGATTATATGACCGATAAGAACTGGTCCACCCCGCTCTCCGTGTTCAAGGGCCACGAGAACCCCGCAGGTGTTGTCCAGTGCCTCAGCCTTTACATGGCTCCCATATATGCAGTGGGCAGCGCGGAAAGCAACCTGGCTCTGGAGACCGACGCCATGACCTACTTCCAGGACGAGGAGTCCATCAGCGTTCTGATGGATGTAGCATCAAAGAATGTTTCCACTTCCTATATGGCTTACTGGTCCGTAGCCGCGAATGACATTTCCCTTGCCGGAGTTACCACCTACGGTATGGACAAGTGGATCAACGGCGAATCCACTCCCGAGGTTGATTATGCCGCCAAGAAGGACGCTGTAAACAGCATTCTTTCCAATCTGTTTAACGGCTGATAAACCGGACAGAGCATAACAGGTTCCGATAATAAACCGGGGCTCATCAAAGCGATGCGCCCCGGTTTTCGCGCCTTGTATCTGCCGCGGAGTTATAAGCCGACAAATGCAGAGAAACCGACAATTCCAAGACACAGGTCAATGATACTTTTTTGGCGTGAAAAGTTAATTATGTACTAGAAAATTTGTGTTTTTAGTTAGTAATGTCCCTTTTATTTAGTTTTGCGATATGATATAATAATTAGACGATGTTAGTCAAATAAAGAGGAGGTTATATAATGAAGAACATCAAGAGATGGCTCGTTGCGCTTATGTGCGTTCTGATGTGCGTACTGGTGTTTGCCGCATGCACAGACAATCAGCCCAGCGGCAGTGCCAGCGCTACCCCTGCGCCTACGGGAACGACGAGCGGAAGCACGGACCCGGGCAATACGCCGTATGTGCCGGATAAGATTGCCATGAAGGCGGGCGATGTCTATAAGATTTTCGTTTGGGCAAACGCTGTTGAGAACCAGTGGGTTGACGGAGTTACCGGCGGTGCCCGTGCCGAGGAGATAAGACAGCGTTGGCTGGATTTCCAGGAGCAGTACGGTGTAACCGTTACCTGGGTTGCTTCTCCGGGCGGAGACTGGATGGGCCAGGTGCTCACCGCAGCCGCTTCCGGCGAACCCATCTGTGATATTTACCACATGGGCGGACCTTTCGCCATTCCTACCAGCCTTACATACAACGGCAGCACGGTGGGATACTACTATGAAAACCTGGCTGACTATGCCGAGTATGCCGATTTCAGCAACAATGCTTACTGGGATCAGAGTGCTCAGGAGGCCATGGGTAACTATGGCGGCAAGTTCCTTGTAGCTTTCCCGCAGGAAGTCGGCTGGGGTGCAGTTGCTGTAAACCAGGTTTGCTTCTTCAACAAGACCCTGCTTGAGAACGGCGGTCACAGCGCAGAGGAGATCTATACCCTCTACAAGGAAGGCAACTGGACCTTTGACAAGTTCAGAGATATCGCCAAGGATTGCACCAATGCTGACAAGGGAGTTTACGGTACTCTGATAGCTCAGAACGGTATGGCTCTTCTGTCCCTCATTACCGCTAACGGCGGCAGCGTGCTTACTCCGGATGCAAACGGCATACCGCAGTTCACCGCTGATTCCGAGAAGTCCATGAAAGCTATCAATTATTTCCTGGATATGTGCAAGAACGACAAGTCCGTACTTACCGACGGCTTTGTAGGCCAGCAGGAGGCTTCTCTGTTCAAAGCCGGTAACGTAGCCATGATGCTCACCTACGCAAACCGCGTATCTGAAGGCGAGGGACCGCGCAAGGGCGCTATCTATCAGGATGAGACCCTTAAGTACGGCATCGTACTGCCGCCTAAGGGACCCGATGCTGAGGATTATATGTCCGATAAGAACTGGTCCACCCCGCTCTCCGTGTTCAAGGGTCACGAGAACCCCGCAGGTGTTGTTCAGTGCCTGAACCTTTACTTGTCTCCCGATTATGCTGTGGGCAGCTCTGAAAGCAACCTGGCTCTGGAGACCGACGCCATGACCTACTTCCAGGATGAGGAGTCCATCAGCGTTCTCCAGGATATCCTTTTGAAGAACGTTTCCACTTCCTATATGGCTTACTGGTCCGTAACTTCCGATAATATTTCTCTTTGCGGAGTTACCACCTACGGTATGGACAAGTGGATCAACGGCGAATCCACTCCTGAAATTGATTATGCCGCCAATAAGGACGCTGTAAACAGCATTCTTTCCGGTCTGTTTAACGGCTGATAAAACGGACAGAGCATAACAAGTTCCGATAATAAAGCGGGGCTCATCAAAGCGATGAGCCCCGTTTTTATATCCGGCATGCTAGGTGCTGCAAGGCTGCCCGGCATGATATATGATATTGCTTTTGCAGAAGCGATATGGTATAATAGGAAAACAAGGGAGTGATTTTATGAATTACGCAAACGGTTGCGCGGCTTTTGTGCGCGAACCTGCCCGGATACCCATAGTTTTTGACTACGAGGGAGTCACCTTCAGAGGAATGGCGGAGGGCTTTGAGGGCGCAGAGTGCTCCGTGCGTGAGTTTTGTGACCGCAAAGAATATACTTACAGTGCGCTGCACAGCCGGAGCGGCGCCCGTTTTACCGTGCAAATGAGTCACTGGGAGAAAAGAGGAGCTTTTTCCTGTCGGGCGGAGATTACTGCCGAGGGCAGGACGGGCGTGTTTGGGCATCCGCACTGGGAGCTTGAAATACCGGCACCCAATGCGGTGCTTGTCGGAAATAAGGGCGATGACGCAAACGGCGGCATCGGGTATGCTCCGTACAGCTGCGCGCTGTCCGGCGGCGCAGTACACAGTGAGATAACAGGCGGCCGACCTACGCACGGCTGTTTTCCTTATTACGGTATCGACTCGGATGCCGGAGGACTCATTCTGGTGCTGTCATGGCAGGGCTGCTGGTATACCGATTTCAGTCAGTCAGGGGACAGTGTGATCTTCTCCGGC
The DNA here is from genome assembly GCA_029007865.1 of Bacillota bacterium. GTDB lineage: Bacteria > Bacillota > Clostridia > Christensenellales > QALW01 > UMGS1338. The sequence goes on along the minus strand of JAQXIQ010000076.1, from coordinate 3,655 downwards.
GGACAGGCAGGACTTGAGACCTATCTTGAGCCCGGTGAAACGCTCAGGATGCCATTGCTGTTGCTTCTGGATTATGAACAGGACAGAGTAAACACCTGGCGCCGGTTTTATATCGACTGTCTGATGCCAAGACCGGGCGGGAGACTGACTCCTCCTGCGCTGTCGGTGTTTAACGGCAGCTGCAACGGGCTGAGTGAAAAACTGGTTGCCGATACCAAACGGTGGTATGATGACAACGCAATAGATTATGATTTGTGGTGGTTTGACGCCGGTTGGGGAGCCGACGGCACGGGAGAGCATAACCCGACCGGAGAGTGGATATATGCAGCAAATCTGACGGTAAACACCGATGCTTTTCCGGACGGTATGGCATGGCTGGGCAGGGAGCTCAGAGAGCAGCGCAGACAGCTTATGCTGTGGTTTGAAGCTGAGGTGGTGCGCACTCCGGAGTGCAAAAGGGAGGAGTTCTTTACATACTATCCGGATTTTAAGCCGGAGTGGTTTTTGGGGCAGAGCGGCAAGGAATGGTGCGGTCTGCAATTGGTCTGGCAGCTTATGGACCTGGGCAACCCGGAATTGCTGCAATGGCTGGAGCGGCATATTTTTGCCGTAATGGATAAAGCGGGCGCAGACATATTCCGGATAGATTTCAATATTGACCCGGCAGAGCTGTGGAGGCTTCACGACAGGCCGGGACGGACCGGAATAACCGAAAATAAATACTGTCAGGGATATCTGCGCATGATTAAGGATATATCCCTGCGCTACGGCTGCCTTATGGATTCCTGCGCCTCCGGGGGCGGCAGGAATGACCTTGAAACCATGTGCCTTATGCTGCCGCTGCATTATTCCGACCACATAGACGTAGCGCCCCTAAACAGCAATGAGCATGTTTTTATGCAGCAGAATGTGTGGTGCTGGTTCCCGTACACTCACAATAATTTTTCCTCCGCCGACCAGATATCGGACAGATATACGGCAAGATCGATCTACAACCCGTGCCTGACCTGCGGTATGTCTGCCGCAGAAAGAGAAAAAGTCTCCGTGCCGGGGCTTAAGGCCGCGATAGAGGAATGGCGCAGTATATGCGATATGTATTACGGGGATTATTACGAGCTTTTGCCGCCGTCGGCCGATGACACAAGCGCCAAGGCTTTTGAATTTTACGATGCCGCCCAAGGTCGGGGATTTGTGCAGATATTCATGCCGCGGAACTGCTCGGGGACGGTTGCGGTGGAGCTTAAAGGCGCAGACGGCTTTGAGGTGCGGGACGCGGACGGAGCCGAAACGGAACTAAACGGCACAAGGCTGACGATGCCGGCTGCTCCCGGTACGGCGCGGCTGATATATATTACCGCGGCTTCGGATAAGCACTTATAACCGGTCAAGGTAGTGTGCAGCGGCAAATAATACTGCGGAGGCGAAAACCTCCGCAGTTTTTATTCGGGGAACAAGCAAGCGGCGATATGAGTGTTGCATTCAAAGAGTCTGTGCAGGGCGGGAAGGAAAAGCCCGGCATTTTGCCGGAGCAGGAAGACACATAAGCCCGGGTCAGACGGTAAGCGCTTCCCCGGTGACGGCGTTCTGATACAGCACCCACCAGCCGGTATCGGAACAGGGGAGAGAGAGCCAGTGGCAGTAATCCTTCAGATCGTCGGGGGGCTGTTGGCTGCTTTGCCCCTCTACACCGTAGCAGATATAAAGCGGCGCGCAGCGTTCATCGCATATTATGCCCATAATATAGCCTTCGGGCACGGTTATCCACCGTGAACCCGGCATAAGCTCCTCAAGAGAGGTTATGTGCGGATTGCTGTTCATAAGCTCACAGAACATGGCTCTGTTTTTGCGGTAATAGTTTTCCGGCGCCGTACAGTCCGGTGCGGAACCGTCCGTGGCGGGCGGAGCGCTTTGGGAAAGATCCGGACTGTCGTTACATTCCCCGTCATGCGGGGGGAAAGAGCTGTCGGCAAAGCGCTGCATGGCGTTTAACGCTTCCGGGGTGCCGTTAAACATAATACATTCGCGCTTTCTGAACACGCCGAAGGAGGGGCGTGTTGCGCGGAGCGGAAGCTCACAGTGCAGAAATGGCTTTGAGGCCGTCACGGTGCCGCAAGGCAGTACCTCGTCCTGGAAAAAGAGACAGCTGTACCGGCCGCACGGCAGGTTTTTAAGACTGAAGCTGACGGCGGTGGAGCCGCCGCGGCCCGAAACGGCGGCATATCCTGAGCAGCCTGTTGAGCCGGAAAAGAGTGAATATACTTTTTTGTCCATAACAACATTTCCTTTCGCGGTGCGCACCTGCCCCTGCGCTTGCCGGACAAGCGTTCGGAGCCGGAATAAGGCGTATCGGATTATTGCAGCCCGGAGTTAAATATAATATAGTTTATTCGGGCCCGGTTTTTTTATGTTTGCAGCGACAAAAAACAAAAAAATCCCGCGTCCCCGGTGCCCAAGGCGGAGGGCGCGGCATATAGTAGAAAGAGGAAAACGCGCGCTTGTGCGTTTCCTTAATATGCAGTAAGATGCTTAACTTTGGGGGTTGATTTATGGCGACATTTACCAATCAGGCAACGCTGACATACAGCGGAAATACCGTAGTATCAAATACCGTGAGCGGGGAGCTGACGGATGCGCTTACGGTTACAAAGTCCGCCGTTGCCCAAACCTACGGTGCCGATGCACCTGTAACCTATGTGCTCAGCCTTGTCAATAACGGAGAGGCAGCATTTACCGGACTGACGGTAACGGATAATCTTGGCGCTTATTCCTTCGGAGGCGGCACCGTTACGCCGCTTGATTATGTTGAGGGAACGGTCAGGTATTATCTGAGCGGAAGTCTGCAGCCTGCGCCTGCGGCAGTGGCCGGGCCGCCGCTTGTAATAAGCGGTATAAGTGTTCCGGCAGGAGGCAATGCCGTCTTGATTTATCAGGCAAGGACAAACAGTTATGCTCCGCCCGGAGCCGGGGGCAGTATAACAAATACGGCGACGGTCTCGGGCGGCGGACTGTGCGCCAGCATTGAGGCAAGTCAGACGATTACGGCGGAAAATACCGCCCTGCTTACCATCAATAAGTCTGTCTGCCCTGCTGCGGCGGTAAGATGCGGAGGACGGCTGACCTACACTTTTGTAATAAGAAACACCGGGAATAAAGCAGTTACGGCGGAGGAACTTGCCGCTGTTACCGATGTTTTTGATCCGGTGCTAAGAGAACTTGCAGTAACATTCAACGCGGAGGAATGGGTTTCCCCTGTAAATTACACCTATAATTCCGTGACCGGGCTGTTTACCACGGTGGCCGGGAGGATAACCGTGCCGGCAGCCACCTTTGTGCAGGAGGCTTCCGGAGCGTGGACGGTTCAGCCGGGAGAAAGCGTGCTTACGGTGAGCGGAACGGTATAGGAAGGCGGAATATTACAGTGCCGCGGGGTAAAACCGTGAGCAGGATTCCGTCGTTGAAAAAATAAAAAACCGGCATCTGCGTACCTGCCATATAGCAGGTACGCAACGAAATCTGCCCTTTCGGGCAAGTGAAATCGCTTTGCGGTGAAATATTTGCTCCGCAAATGTGAAATGTCCGCTTGCGCGGACGTGGGCAAATTTCATTTCACATCGAGCAAGGCGAGATATTTCACAATGTGCGGTAGCACATTATT
>JAQXIQ010000075.1 GCA_029007865.1 Bacillota bacterium | reverse complement strand
ATTCATCCTTGGGCAGCTCCAGGCTCTTTTCATCCCCCATCTGCTCGTCAATGCCCGTACCCAGACGCCGTATCCTGGCCAGCTTAGATACCGTATTGTATTCAAAAAAATACTGTATGTCGCCACCGGTTTTATAGGCAGCACCTACGTTTCCGTCCAGGCCGCCTGTTACATTCTTTATAAGAAAGTCAAATTCCAGACAGTTGCCGCCGGCTGCGCCCTTGGAATAAAGCACATTCAGCGAATTCTCCTCCGCGCTTGCCAACACCTCATCGCTCACTTTTGTCCACCCGGTAGTGTCCCATTGCTCAAACGGCCCGGCGGCAAAAGCCGCAATCGGCAAAAGTGACAACAGCAATATCGCCGCCGTCAAAAATGCAGTCATGCGTTTCATACATCCATTCCTCTCTTTCTACCCATTTTATGCTGACTTATTTACTCTGAAAGGCTTTCCTTTCAATAAAAATCAGCCAAATTCGCTCTGTATCCTGTATTCTACCATCAGGCAGATGGAAAAAGAATATACAAGATGCACAATTCCGCTGTTTCACCGGACGACCATTATACGCGCCTCCGCCGTCCTCGGTATCCACAAAAACGAAGCGGCTCCTGCCGTATTGCGATAACGGAAAAATTAAATGTATAAAACATATATATTTTTGTTTCTTTTAGATATTTTTATATTGAAATATGCCGGAGTATGGTGTATAATAGGTGTATAATATGTCAGGAACATAAATTCTGCAATTTAACGGAGGTATTTTAAGTCATGGGCAAGTTTGTAATCAAGCACACCAACACAGGCTTTAAGTTTGATCTTAAAGCGGGCAACGGAGAAACTATTGCTACCAGCGAAGTATACTCCTCTATGGCCGCCTGCAAAAACGGCATCAAGAGCGTAAGCACCAACGCCCCGATTGCCAACCTGGAGGATCAGACCGTAGAAGACGCCGCAAAGGTCGTAAACCCCAAATTCGAAGTGTATACCGATAAGGCCGGCGAATTCCGTTTCCGCCTCAAGGCTAAGAACGGCGAGGTCATTGCGGTAAGCGAAGGCTATAAGGCCAAACCCAGCTGCCTTAACGGCATTGAAAGCGTACGCAAGAACGCTGTTGACGCCGCCGTAGTGGAGCCGGAAGAATAATATAGCCGGAAGCACTTAAGCAGGCGCAGTTATAAAAGCCGGAGAGCGATATCGTTCTCCGGCTTTCTTATATCTTTCTAATATAATGTACGCTTACTTCAAATCAGCCCACACTTTAATCATGTATTGCTCTCCGGGAACAATATCCATGCTTATTCTCCCCCATGCCGCCTGGCCACATACCTCTGTAACACATCCGGCCTGCTTTCCGTTTATACTGCACTGCACCTGCGCACCTTTATCAAACGGCCCCGCACGGAACAGCATTTCAAAACCCTCTGCACCCTCCAGGCGGATATGCGCGGTTTGTTCTCCGTGTTCGGGGAATCCGCACTCAAGATTGATATAAGCATCTTTACCCGGCACCGGGAGCTTTTCCGCCTTGACAGTCCAGCCCTCAGGCAACCTCGGAATCCACTTTATCAATCCGTTTTCCCTTTCGCATAAGCCTATAACGGTCAGTAAAGTATGCATGGCCTCTGCCTGATGCGCAAGATTGCCCAGGTCCCCCTGCCGCCGGAAAATACTTTTTTCCGGGCTGTAACTGGCACATTCCGGCACAATATACGGCTGCGGCAGCCGCGGAGAATAACAGATTTTGCACAGGTTCTCCAGCAGTCTGCTGTAATCCTGCACTTTATCCAGCAGCAGCGCGGTTTGCGTAAAAATACAATGGTCATAACCTATGCCGCGCGTCCCCACCATGGTATCTCCTATATAATCGGCCAGATCTGACGGATATGTCCGCTCGCTCAGCCCATACCACTGCTCCGGGATATCATGCGCCGAATCATAGCCGGCATAATCGGAATATGTCGGCAGAGCGGAATCATGATAAAATCCGCGGTTGTTCAGATCCCATTTACCCTCTTTGACAAAATACTCCATTATTGATTTCTCCAAGCGCCTGCTTAACTCAAGCCAACAATCTGCCAGCTCCTCCATGCCGGCAGTCCTGACCATTTCGGAATAAGCTCTTACGCCCAGACAGCAGGCTATGTTGCCGTACATGGTTATCTTCATTCCGGCGCCCAGAGATATATCGGCAAGCCCCGCTTCGGTTTCGCCGTAGAGCAGCCCGTGTTCGCTGAAGGATAAATCCGGATTGTCCAGACACCACTTTATAAAGTTAACCGGCTCCGCTATTTCCTCCAGATGCTCAAGCACATATTCCGCACTGCTTCCCCCGCTTTTCCAGACATTGTATATCCCCAGCATTGCAAAGCCGTGCCCGTCCACCTCAAAGTTGCCCAGGTTCTGAAATTCCTCGCCGAACCGCTCCTGCGTGTACTTGGTGTACCACCCCGCATACTGCAGCACCTTGGAATAATACATCGGGTCATCGCAGACCGCCGTCCAGTGTCCCGGTATAGGCTTTCCCCCAAGCATGAGCTTTTCCCGCTTAAAATACATCATGCAGTTATTGCTGTATTGCACCGCTTTGGACGCCTTTTCGGTAAAGCCCAGTCTCGCCATGGCGGAAACGCTGTGATGATTGCGCGTCCACATCTGCGCATAATAGCTGTTTGCTCCCGGCCGCCATGTGCCGAAACCGTCATAACGCCAGCTGGGCGCCATATAGCTGCTCTCGTGAACCTTGCCGTCCGCGTCTATTTTGTGATATATCTGCATCATGTTTTCAAAGAATACCCCGGTCGCAATATCCGCAAAGGCATTCCCGCTAAACCGCACCCTGACCCCGTCATATCCGGCCGGAAATTCAAAGCGCGGAACGGTGATATAATCCTGCGGATCAAACGTAAACAGCGCGTGCGATATTTCGCCCAGGGCGGTTGTTATGCTTAAAGGCAGCGGTTTATGCGCGTCAACGGTATGCGCCGACAAAAAGTCATCCGTGCAGCTGTCGGAGAAAAAATAATGGGTGTAAACCGGCCCACCCTGTTTGGACGGTTCGGAATTGATTTCAATTTTCCGCACCTGCTCTCCGTGAATATTCAGACACAAAACATACGGAGGAGCAGCCTCAAATCCCCCTTTGAGACACAGCGTCTGCTCAAGCAGCGATGCCAGAGCTTCGTCTGTCTCCTCGCCGTAAAAAGGCGCTCCGCAGTCCGCAAAATGCTTTGCAAACCAAAGCGTATATCCGAATATAAGAGGTATCTCGTCCTGCGCGCCGCAGGCATAGGTCAATACTATGCTGCCCGCCCTGTCACCGGGAAAATATGTGTCCTCATCCCGGTTCGAGCCCCAGTCCGGGCATCCCTTGTCCGGAGAATAAACACCTCCGTAAAGATACAGGTACCTGCCCGCCGACGGTTCAAACCCGTCAATGGGTCTCCGATTTTGTTCTTCCATCAACTTTTTCGCTCCCTTTTGCTTTTTCTTTTTATCACGGTGCCGGGTAAAGCGCGTCATCCGCCGCATTCCCCTTTCCCGGTATAAACCCTGCCCGCAGCCGCGTTTTATGCTACTTTGTCATCCTGCTCATATTCAGCTGCGCCATTACCAGTCCGTAGTAAATACCTTTTTT
>JAQXIQ010000074.1 GCA_029007865.1 Bacillota bacterium | reverse complement strand
CTGGAAATTTATTCTCGAGAGATGATTTGCCGGATTCCGGTTTGCCGGCGCCTTTTGCTGCCGAGGCGTATGTGTGCGTCCTTTGCGCCGGGGCATAAGCATTTGCGCCGGGCGGCACGCTTTGCGGCCGCTCCGTCAGGCCTGTACGCCGTAAAGCAGAGCAATGCGGCGCAGAATGTCGCTGTCGGCGGGGCAGAAGTCATAGTCCGGTATCTCCTGCGGGGTTATCCACCTGATGTCGCTGTGCTCTAACATCTGCGGCTCTCCGCGGACTATCACGGCGTTAAACACGGTCAGATGCACCGTTATGTCGGGATACCTGTGCAGGACATCGGTAAAGGGGTCCAGCACCCTGACCTCTACCGCCAGCTCCTCCGCGCATTCCCGTTTTAGTGCCTGCGCCGGGGTCTCTCCCGGTTCCGCCTTGCCTCCGACAAACTCCCACAGCAGTCCGCGCGCCTTGTGCGCCGGGCGCCTGCATATCAGGAACCTGCCTTTATCCCAGATAAGGGCGGCGGCCACCTCCACGGCATCGGCATTCCCGGTTTGCAGCCGCTGCCCGTCCCCCTGTTCCATTCCGCCCTGCTGAGGGGCAAAGCAGTGCGCCGCGGCATATTCAAAGCTATGCCCAAACCGCGCGGCGGCCTCCCGGCTCTGCTTTAGAAAGGGCAGCAGCATATCAAAGGCATGGAACAGCCCCGGATACACGTCCGCCCGTGCCTCAACCCCGGCATTTTTAAGGCTGTCAATATAGTCCAGAGTCTCTGCGTAAAACGGCTCTGCGGTGCTTACAAAGGTGTATGCCGGCGGCAATCCGGAGCAGTCGCTTCGCCTTGCCGGCGAGGCATAGCAGGGCGCCTCTCCCTCCGTCCCGCGCAGATATTTACGCCATGCGGCACGGTTGCGCCTTGTGTTCCACACCGGCGAATGATTGTCCCGCGAGGTCCGGGTGTCCCGGCAGTCCAGCATGGGATAAAGCGGCATCTGAAAAGCGACGTTTACCCCGCCCGTGTCCTTTTCAAACATGCAAAGCGCCGCCGCAAGTCCTCCGCCCGCGCTCTCTCCCCCCACCATGAGCTGATCGCTGCGCACCCCCAGCTCACTTGCGTGCCGTCGCAAATACAGCAAGGCTCTGTGGCAGTCAAGCAGCGCCGCCGGATACGGGGCCCTGCCCGCAAGCCGGTACGCGGGAGAGACCACCACTGCGCCGTAGCTGCGCACAAGATCCCTTGCGCGGGATATATGAGCCATCCCCGCCATTCCCGTTTTGTAGCCTCCGCCATGCAGCCACAGCACTCCGGGGCGGTCCGTCCTGCCCCCGTCCGAAGGAATAAGCACAAGCAGCTTTAGCCTTGCTTCCCCTGTGGAAATAGTAATTTTTCTTGTTTTATATCTCATGCCGACCCCGCCTTTATCCGTATGTATTCCTGCGGCTTTAACCCGAAAACAACACCGCAGGCTTCCTGCGGTGCATACATAAAGATTGCGCCCTGCGGTTTTGTTACGCAGAGCGCATTGTTATCAGTTATTTGCTGTATTTCTCTTGCGGCCGCAAAGGACGGTTCCGGTCAGAGCGGTAAATGCAGCCAGCATAACCGCAAACCAAATCTCCGCATTGCTGTTGTCTCCGGTTGCGTACCCGGGGTCCGCCGGCTTTTGTTCCAGGCCGTCAATTGCATTCTCTATAGCCAAAGCCATATCGTCCACTATATCCTGCTGCGTAATGTCTTTTCCGCGAACTACCGCATTGATCGCTGCTTCCACGCCTGAGAAATCCTTATAATCACTCTTATTGAGTGCTTCTGCTTTGGCTATGGCCTCATCTACTTTTTTATAATCCGCGGGGAAAGTCCCTATAACAGGATGGCCTGCCGCATCCGAAAAAACCGTGCCAAACAGCGCCGTGACTGTTCCGTCCGCAAACTCGTCCGGACTTTTTGCTTCTGCAGCACCCGTATTAACAGGAGACTCTTCATTGACCAAATAATAACAGTTGACCGCATTTATAGGCGCCGCTGCGGCACTGGGCCACAAACTGGCGGCAAATACACCTGTCTTTTTTAAGCTGGGCGGTGCGCTGCCCTCTCCGATGGCTGCGATGTTGTTAAAAACAAAACAGTTTTCCAGAGTTAAAGCACTCGCCGTCATTTCGCCTGCAAACTCTCCGGCAAAGCTAAGCCCTTGTACTTCTTCGGTAAAAGCCGTCACGGAGGAATTTGCTACATAACAATTTTTGAAAGACGAAGTTCCCACGCCGTAATCGTCATCCACTTCGCCGACAAAACCGCCGCCGTACGCCATGGTTTTGATTGTATTGCCCTCTGCTGCACATCTGTCGAATGTGCCGCCGGTGGAATAGCCGATTATGCCGCCTGCACAGTTGTTATTTCTGTCGCGGGCGCTTTCAATGACGGAATCCGATACAGAGCAGTTGGTAACGGAAGACCCGTATATAACTCCGGCAATACCGCCTGCGTAACTGTAGTTCCCCTGTCCCGTCGCTTTAAGATTTGCGTTTTTGACATGAACATTGGATACCGAACCGAATGCTACCCAGCCAAACAGCCCGGCGGTCGCATAACCGTACTCGTCGTTTTTACCCGTGCCGGTCATATTGAGGATCGGATAGTTGCCGCCGTCATAATTTCCGGCAAAATAGTATTCTCCGCTGTACCCGATAGGAGCCCAGTCTGCAATTTCAGACAAATCCAAGGCGCAGGTTTGCCTGAAATAGTAACCGTAATAATTTCCGGCAACTCCCGCTCCGCCGGCAGCAGCATCCGCATCAAAATCGGCTGCTTCTCCGCTGTTAACGGTATCAGCCAGCGTTTTCAGATCCTCCACCGACGAAATCAGCCACGGATCTTCAATAGTACCGGTTCCGCCGCTGTATGCGGGCATTCCTAATGCAAAAACCGCTGCAGGCATTAACCCGATGATGAGCATTAAAGCCAACAACACCGGCAATGCCCGGCTGAATAATTTCCGTATCATTGTTTTGCCTCCTTAAATTTGCTTTCTTTTGAAAAAAGCCTCAGTGAAGTGCGAACCCTCCCGCTTTCTCCGTTGTCAAACGGCGCACAAGCGGACACGGGCATGGACAAATATGCAGAGCATACCCTGTAAATCCACGCGCATATTATATCAAAAACCCGACCGGTTTTCAACGCTTTTTTAAGAAAAACAGAATGCGCCGATCCTGAATTTCTGACGGAAACAGTCTGTCCTGCCGCGCGACCTTCCAAGGTCAAAGAAACGCGGTTTTAACCGCTGCCGGGGCGTAAGCTTTGAGGGGCAGGGCGTTTGGAGGTTTTAATGATATTCTGCGCCGAAAACCCATTAGATGCGCATAATATGCGCAAATGCGCATGGCTTCATAAGTCTGTTTTTCCGCGGCTGTGCGCCCGTTTTCGGGCGTATCTGCCCGCATTAAATGTTTATTAGGCTTTTGCAAACAGGCTTTGGACGGCACCGGGGAGCCGTGCGCAGGTATCGCCTTAAAGGCGGCAAAAGCCCCGTTAAAGCACCGACCATGCGCGCGCTAAAGCTCCAGCTGGGACAGGTCGCAGAAAACGTCTTCATTGGTGGGCGCTCTGGAATCCATTATATGCGCGGCGGTGATCTTGTAAGGGGCTCGGGGCGCGTTTATATCCCCGGCCAACAGCTCCTGAAAGTGCTTGCCGAACAGAAAGGAGGGCCTGAGCAAGCCGGCCTTTTCGGTGCCGCGCCACTTTTTGCAGGCAGTCTCCGTAACTGCCAGAAGCTGCTCCAGGGTGTGTCCGCTATCCAGAAGCTCACCTATACGCCGGACATTATGAGGGGCGGACGGAAGGAAGGAGGTACCCGCGCCGGCATTGAGCGCCTCGGTCACTTCCCTTTCCGCAAGTATATACTCCTCTTCCCTCCCCTTATCTAAACTATCCTTCCCTATTCTATCCTTCCCTGTGTCTCCGGGTTGGCTCCAAACTGTCTCCGGACTGTCTCCGGGCTGGCTCCGGGTTGTCTCCGGGCTGTCTCCGGGCTGTCTCCGGTTTGTCTCCGGACTGTCTCCGGTCCGGCTCCGGTTTGTCTCCGGACTGTCTCCGGGTTGGCACCAAGCTGTCTCCGGACTGTCTCCGGTTTGGCTCCTGTTTGTCTCCGGGCTGTCTCCGTTTTGGTTCCGGGTTGGTTCCAAGCTGTCTCCGGGCCGGTTTTGCTCCTCCGGTTCTTCGGGCCGTTCGGCGGGCTTATCCTGCCTGATGCTGTAAACACCGTTGCCGTCCTGCTCTATGGCTTCCATTTCCTTTGTGTACACGGTTGCCTTGTATCTGTCCTTTTTGATGCTGTTATGCATCCTCCAGTGCGCTATTGCCGCCACTCCGTCCTCAAACTCCAGCACAAAGCCCCCGTCTATGAGCGCCTGCAGGTCGCTCTCCTGGGCCATCAGCATACGCCCGAGTGCTCCCAGATTACCGATAAAGCCGTCGTCGTCCGCCCTGAGCGACATGTGGAAATACAGCGCCTGTGCCGAAAGCGGCATGGACATAAACCTGTCGTTATCTATAACCGAGCGTGCTATCATTCTTTTATCCGCCATAAATATCCCCCCGATAAACTCTTCGCTGTATTCATTATAGCGCGGCGCGGGGGCTCATTCCGCTTTTTATGACGGCTATGCCGGCAAAAAAATCCGCCTTCCGGAAAAGAGGGAAACAAAAAGGCTCTTCGCGTGACACCAAAGCGTGATGCGCGAAAAGCCGTATTTTTTGTCGGTCCGCTCGCGGACGGAAAAGCCGAATGACCGACCGGAATAAGAGGCGGAGCTGCCGTGCGCTACGCCGGCATCAGAAAGGGGATAAAGTTCCGCACGATGTAATACAGCAGCATAAAGCCCGTCAGAAGATAGCTGAACAGCGGTTTGCGGGGGTACAGCCTGACCGTCCTGCCGAAGGTGCGGAAGATAAGCTCGCACCAGAACAGCCCGGCCACCGTAAGCAGCACCGCGGGCGTGATGTTATACCGCAGCGAGCCCAGTATATCCAGGCGGAGCAGGCACTGCACCGCCCTGGTATTGCCGCAGGCGGGACACCATATATCAAACAGCGTCCTGCTGAGGCACTTGGGGAAGCTCTCACCAAGCGCAATCAGCTTTTGCGCAAACACGGCGCACAGCAGGATCGCCGCCGCGGGAGCGGCCAATACCGCAATACGCGGCAAATACTTTTTCATAAAAGTCCGTCCTTAGCAAAAATCGGCTGCGGCAAGCCGCCCTCACAAACGCCGTGGCGGCGGTTACTCCATGGGTATCTGAGACATCTGCTTGATGTATTCCTCTATATTGAACCCGGAAATAACCAGTATCACCCTTAAAAGTCCGGTAAGAGTGGACAGGCCGCCCAGCACTACGCCTATTATGGCCATGGCCTTATAGCCGCCCTGAGCCTTTTTGCTCAGCGCCACGATGCCGAAGATGAGGGAGAGCGCTCCGGTGACCAGCACAAGCACCGCGCTTATGATATAGCTTATGTTGTCGGCGCCGCCGCAGCAGCAGACCAGGAAGGAAACGATGCCCAGCACCAGAGAGGCAATGGACATGCCCGCGCCCTGCTTGGTGGCATGGACCGGAGGCTGAACCGGCTGCTGAGGCGCTCCGTAGGTATAGGAGTAAACCTCGGGCTGTACCTGCTGGGGCTGTGCCGGCTGAGGCTGTGCCTGCTCGGGCTGTTCCGGCTGTGCCTGCTGTGCCTGCTCCGGCGCCTGCTGTACCTGTTCCGGCTCCTGCTGGGGCGCCGGCTGCTCGGCCGCGTTCTGCGCCGCGTTCAGGGCAAATCCGCATTCCTGGCAGAAGGGCTGTCCCTCGTTTACGGGCGCACCGCATTTGATACAATACTTCATAATATATCACCTTATCCTTTCAATATCCGCACGCAGACGGAGCACTTGGCTTCGCGGCGTGCTTAACGGCAGCTTTGCGGCCTGCCGTTGTTAACCGTTACCGTTCTGCCCCGTCCTACGGCAGGCGCAGAGCCGTCAGCTGTGGGAAAAAATCCTCGGGCTGAAAAGGCATTTGGCCGTTTGCCGTTAAAACCAGCATGGCGACAAACATGACCAAAAGCAGCAGGAAAACTATAAGCGAGGTTGCGTTCATAATGATTCCGGCAATGGCCATGCCCTTGCCTGCGGGCTCCCTCCGCAGACCCATTATGCTCAGCACCAGTCCCACCGCCGAGGCCGCCAGCAGAAACATAAGCGGCCAGGTTATACAGCAGCACAGCAGCAATATTATGCCGCAGCATACAATGCCTATTACCATGCCGGCAATGCTCAGCCCGCGCCTTGGCTTGACCTGGGCGTCGCATACGGCATTGTACTGCTGCGCGGAATAGCCCGCAAAACCGGAGCCTCCGCCCGTAACGGGCGCCGGAGCGGGCATAATCTGCCCGGGCGCGGCGGCTGCGGCGTCATGCGCTTTTGCCTCCTCAGGCGCGGCGGAGTCATGCGCTTTTGCCTCCTTGGGCGCGGCGGCGCATTCCCTGCCGTATTCCGACGCTTTTGGCATAGCGGCAAACCCGCAGGAGGGACACGCCGTCATACCCTCGTCTATGCGGCAGCCGCACTTTGTGCAGTATTTCATGCTCACACGTCCTTCCGGCAAAGGCAGGCGCGCTGCCCGTATTTGCCCAAAAACACAAACTTGATAAATAAACTCCGGCAGAGAAATATATACTTATATATAAAATACAGCGCCGCCGCGCGGCAAAGCCGGCAAAAGCCCGGCCGGCGCCGATGCGCATATTTACCCATTTGATATTTTAATATCACCGGGGCGTTTTTGTCAACAGCGGAACGGAAAAACCGGCGATATTCTTGGGTAAACCGAGATAAAACGAATTTGTATGCCGTCAAACGCAAATTTCTGATGCGCAATATTATTTTTTATGCTATTATACTGTTGATTTATAATGTGTGTTTTGTAAAATAGGTTTTGCGCGCACACCGTGCGGAGCAAGGCTTAACACTAAGCATAAGCCAAGCAATAACCGTTTGACCATTCGTATATTCGGAGGGAAACATGGATATACTGCAGCTTTTTACATTCATCGGCGGTCTGGCGATGTTCCTTTACGGAATGAACGTCATGGGCGCCGGCCTGCAGAAGCTTGCCGGAGGCAGGCTGGAAAAGATACTGGAGCGGCTTACTACCAACCGTTTTACGGGGATGCTGCTTGGGCTGGGCGTTACCGCCGTAATACAGTCCTCCAGCGCCACAACGGTCATGATAGTGGGCTTTGTCAACTCCGGGCTTATGAAGCTGTCCCAGGCTACCGGCGTGATAATGGGCGCCAACATAGGCACCACCGTCACGGCCTGGATACTGGCCATGTCCGAGATACAGGGCGATATGCTGCTGCTGAAGCTGCTTCGGCCGGAATATTTCTCTCCGGTGCTGGCGGCGGTGGGCATAGTGCTTACCATGGGCAGCAAAAAGCAGTCCCGCAAGGACATAGGCGCCATACTGCTCGGCTTTGCGGTGCTCATGTTCGGCATGAACACCATGAGCGATTCCTTCTCCTCCCTTAAGTCCGACCCGAACTTTGCGCGGATACTTACCATGTTTGAAAACCCGCTGCTGGGCCTGCTGGCCGGCGCGGTGCTCACCGCAATAGTGCAGAGCTCCTCGGCATCCGTGGGCATACTGCAGGCGCTCTCCTCCACCGGAGCCATCAGCTACGCCTGCGCGATACCCGTGATACTGGGGCAGAACATCGGCACCTGCGTCACGGCTCTGCTCTCCTCCATAGGCACCAATAAAAACGCCCGCCGCGCCGCGCTGATACACCTTTACTTCAACGTAATAGGCGCGGTTGTGTGCTTAGCACTGTATATGCTGCTGGGCGCGCTGATACCCGCTGATGTCTGGATACCCCTTGTAAGCACCCGGATGGGTATGTTTGACATAGCGGTTACCCACACGGTGCTCAAGCTCGCCATAACCTTTATCCTGCTGCCCTTTTCCAAAGGGCTGGAAAAGCTGGCCGTTATTTCGGTGCCGGACAAGGCGGGCAAGCGGGACAAGATACAGCTGCTGGACGAGCGCTTCCTTGCCACTCCGGCGCTGGCCGTGGAGCAGAGCAAGCGTCTTACCGACGAGATGGCCCGCCTGTCCTGCCAGAACCTGTCCGACGCCATAAATCTGCTTAAAAACTTCGACCCCAAAACCGTGGACCGCATAAACGAAAACGAGGAAAAAGTGGACCACTATGAGGACAAGCTGGGCACCTATCTTGTACGGCTCTCCGCCGCCAGCTTGACGGTACATGACAGCCGCGAGGTTTCCATGCTGCTGCACTCCATAGGCGATATTGAGCGGATAAGCGACCACGCGGTAAACCTGCTGCACACGGCACAGGAGATAAAGGAAAAGAACATCGAGTTTTCCGCCGAGGCCGCAAGGGAGCTGGAGATAATGAGCCTTGCGGTGCTGGAGATAACCCAGCTTGCCACCGACGCCTTCTGCAACTATGACATAGGCCTTGCCTCCAAGGTGGAGCCGCTTGAGCAGGTAGTGGATCTGCTCAAGGCTCAGCTCAAGGCACGGCACATCGAGCGGCTGCAGAAGGGCGAATGCACCACCATGACGGGCTTTGTTTTTTCCGACCTTATCACCAATTACGAAAGAGTGGCAGACCAGTGCTCCAATATCGCGGTGTGCATGATACAGATAAGCAAGGACAACTTTGACACCCACAAATATCTCAACACCCTTAAAAATTCCGACGACGAGAGCTTCCGCCGTCTGTATGAGGAATACCGCGCCAAATACGCACTGGACGCCTGATGCGCACATAAACGGAGGCCGCGTTTATGATCTATATCGTTGAGGACGACGAAAACATACGCCAGCTTGAGCAATACGCGCTTAAAAACGCCGGCTTTGAAACCTCCGGCTTTGAAACGGGCGCTCAGCTTTTTTCCGCTCTTGCCGCAGCCCGTCCCCGGCTTTTGCTGTTAGACGTCATGCTGCCCGGCGAGGACGGCATAAGCCTGCTGCGCCGCCTCAAGAGCACCCCGGAATACAGCGACATACCCGTGATAATGGTGTCGGCAAAGTCGCAGGAGCTGGACGCCGTGATAGGGCTGGACAGTGGAGCCGACGACTATATCCCCAAGCCCTTCGGCATAGTGGAGCTCATCTCCCGCGTAAAGGCGGTGCTGCGCCGCGCCGGCGCGGAAAAGGGCCCGGGCAGCAGGCTCAGCCTTGCAGGCATCACCCTGGACGCCGACCGTCACGAGGTCACCGCCGACGGCTCGGCCGTTGAGCTGACATATAAGGAATTCCGGCTGCTTGAATATCTTATGGAAAACCGCGGCCGCGTGCTCACCCGCGAAAGCATCATGTCCGCCGTGTGGGGGGAGGATTTCCTGGGCGAGAGCCGCACCGTGGATATGCACATAAAAACCCTGCGCAAAAAGCTGGGCGCCTGCGGCAGCCGCATCTCCACCGTCCGCAATATAGGCTACAAGATAGACTGAGCCGCAAGCCCGGCGCGCACCGCGCAAAGCTGCCGCAGGCAATAACACCTGGCGCAAGAGAAATATCACTGCGAAGCAATATAACTGCGTTAGCAATACCACTTGGCGACAGCCAAATATCACTGCTTTAGCAATATCACTTGGCGACAGCCAAATATCACTGCGAAGCAATATCACTGGCCAAA
Source organism: Bacillota bacterium (assembly GCA_029007865.1). Classification (GTDB taxonomy): domain Bacteria; phylum Bacillota; class Clostridia; order Christensenellales; family QALW01; genus UMGS1338. Next base: position 20,088 of record JAQXIQ010000074.1, on the reverse strand, counting down.
AGGCGAATAAAACTCAAGAGTGTCCTCCCGCAACGCTGTGCAGAAACCGCTGCTTTTGCTCCGGGGTAAGCTGGCTGTAACCGAAGGCCAGCAGCCTGGTCTTAACCTCGTTCCTGGTCTTGGCGCCCATGTTCCTTATGCGGGAAAGCCGCCCCTCCGCTATGGCGTCTATAACTCCGCCCACGGTAAAGACTCCGGCGCGCTTGAGGCAGTTGCTCGCCCTGGCGGAAAAATCCAGCTCATCTATGGGCGTATCGCACGCGCTTTTGCTAAAGTCCATGTTTACCTTGATGTTTCTTCCAAGCACTCCGTTGAGCGCCCGGATAATCCCGTTTTCCTCGGTCTGCTTCAAAAGAGAAATAAATACACTGTCGTTTTTCATCTGCATGCTCTCCGCTAAATTTAATTTTGGGAAAGCTGCGGAGCTTTTATGACGTCTATAACAGAGTTTGCATTGACCGAAAGTATGCCGGGCACGGTTTTATAAATCCGGTTTATAAAATCCCGCATGGCCTGCACGCAGGCGCAGCGGCATACCGCCACAAGCCGGCACTCCCCTGTGGTCTGCAGCAATGCCACGGTTTCCTCCGCATTCGCAAAGGCGTCCCTGCATTGCTCAAAAGCCTCGGCCTGTGTGCGGATTTCCGTGATAAAGGTCACAGTCCCCGTGGCCGCCTGCGTGTCTATGACCGCCCTGTAGCCCCTGATAATGCCTCTGTCCTCAAGCGCGGTCATCCTGTCCTTTACCGCGGTACGGGACAGTCCCACCCTCTTTGCAATATCGGAGCAGGACATCCTGCCGTCCTCGGACAGCAGCTTTATGATAAGCTCGTCCGTCCCGTCCGTTCCGTTTTTGCGCATATATACTCCGCCTTTCCCAAAAGACGCGCGGCGCATGCCCTCCGCCCGTCTCACGGCAGGATAATAGCACATTTTTGCGTTTTGTTCAACTGTCCGCCCTGCGTTTTGCAGGTGCGCTCCTGCGTTTTGCAGCAGGAGCGGCGCAATACCTTGTCCCATGCGCAATCAATATGCGTTTTTGCATCGTTTTAACGAAAATGCGCAATTGAGCATATATTCAATTATCCGATATATGCGGGCTTTTGCGGCTCAGAGCGTTCTGCTTTTGCGCAAGCCACCCGGTGCGCCGGGGCACTTACTTTGCCTCGCCCGTCAAAGAAGTGGCGGCGTCACTGCTCCGGTGTTCTTTGCCGCCCCGCTCCCTGAGCGCCTCGAGCACTCTCCGGAAAACCGCCTTATTGGGACAGTATCTGTCCGAAGCAAACACCGTAATGCCCTTACGCGCCCGGTATTCCAGAACCGCCGCCGCAACCGCCGCGCTGCGGGATTGCCCGTGCTCGCACTGACATATAAGCTGCTCCGCCTTATCCCATACTGACAGGCAGAAGTCGGCAATCTGCGCCGCCTGCTCCCGGGAAAGCATGTGATATTTTTTCTCCGCCGCCCTTATCTGCGCGTCGGTAAGCGCATCCGCTTCAGGTGCAAAGATGTCATTGTCCACATCGTCAAATGCCACCTGAAGCAGATACTCCGGGCTGTTGTCAAGCTGCGCAGACTCCAGACCCCAGTCGGCAATGCTTATTACCGCCGTGCCCTGCGGCAGGGGCGCCCGCGCCAGCCTTTCCATAGCCGGTCTTGACAGTATGCGTATTTTCATGCTCCGCCTCCGTTAATGAGTTTTAGGGCATTATACCACGCTTTAAGCAGGGCGCGGAATTATCCGCACAGACCGGGGTTGCTTTGGTGCGCAGCAGCGGTCAGTCGCGCATCTCCCAGTAGGAATGCGGCCTGGGCTCGGGCGCGGCGCCGTTCATGGCGTGCACGTCCTCCAGCATAAAGGCATGGAGAAACAGCCTGGAGTGCTTCTGCATGGCAAGCATTATGTTCTTGCGGAATATATCAAAGAAGGATTCGTCGGTACGGGCGGTCAGCCACGGCTCACAAAGGCGTATCCCTGCGCCCTCCGCCTCGGGCACGGGCTCCCACGGTATGGGCGCCGCCGTGTTTTGTATATCGTATATTGCTTCCTCCACGGGTATACGCGCAAGCCCGCTGTATGCGGCGTCCAGCTCGCGCTGCAGCTTGTCAAGCTGTTCGTATTCCACCACGCCGCGGTCGCAGAGCCCGCAGAGCAGCACAGGGAAGCGGTTGCCCCAACGGGAGCTCTCCAGGTGATAGGATATATTGGAAAAAAAGCTGTACAGCCAGTCCGAGGCCTCCAGCATATCGCTTATTACCGCGCCGTTTTGCGCAAGCACGCTTACCGCCATCATTTTCATCTGTTTGTCCTCCTCTTGTTCCGAAGCCCGGAATTGCCGCGCTCCGGGGATCTTCCGGTATTATCCTTTATTGCAGGGTTATTGTCAAGCCCCTGAATACCGCCGTTTTTACCGATATTTCCGTGTTTTTTGCAGATATATGCCGCCGCGCGCTTGGGCGCGAACCGGGGCGCTTTGGCGCGAATCGGGGTGCTTTGGTTCGTCCGTACGGGGCGCTTGGGCGCGGCTGGGGGCGCTTTTTTGCAAAGCGGCGCAGGGGCAGCAAAAAGCCGCCCGGAAGGGCGGCAAAGCGCAAACTGTAAATTCCTTAATGCTGTCTTATATATTCCATTATCAGGCTGGCTCTGGGCTGGGGCACCGTAACCGTGATGCCGGCGCGCAGCTCCTGTCCGCTTGCGGAAAGCTCGGTGATGCTCCTGTCCTCATGCCGCAGCAGCACCCGGTACTGTCCGTCCGGCGCGTCCGGGATGCTTACAAGCATTTCCGGGTTCATGCTCTCGGGGCGGCGGAAGCAGTACACCGCGCCGCTGTCCTCCAGGGCGAAGCGGTAAATGCACCACACGCTCTCGTCGGTGGTGGGTTTAGTAACGGGATAAAAATCGCCGCTCCAGTATTTCCTAAGTTTGCGCAGCTCCTCAAGCGCCGCGCCCGCCGCTTCAAAATCAAAATCGGGATTGAACACGTCAAAGGCGCAGGCCGCGCCGTCGGTGCTGCCGCCCCGGAAGTCGTACGCGTCGGGCACCCAGGCGCCGGTGCAGTGGTACGGGATAAACCGGCTCAGGCTCAGGGTGACGTTCTGCTTCCAGATGGAGGTATGTCTGCCAGAGGTCTTTTCGTCCATACAGCCCATATCGCTGCGCCACATATTTACCGACCTTATAGCCGTTTCCAGGTCTATCCTGCGTCCGCCGGAGGCGCAGTTGTCTATCATGATGCCGGGAAATGCCTCGCGCAGCCTGTCCCACAGGGTGTACAGCCCGTCGATATAGTGCATCTGGGTTATTCCCCTGCGCCCCGGCTCGTCCGCGCGGTTCCAGAACGCCAGGGGCCGCGCGTTGAAATCCTGACGGTAAATGTCTATTTTATTGTTCCTGATGGTATCGGTCAGCTTGCCCAGCAGGTAATCCACCACCTCGGGGCGGGACAGATCCAGAATGAAGTTGAAGTCGTCGTCCAGCTTAAGCAGATAGTCCGGATGCTCCTGCCAGACCTCGCTGCCGGCGCAAATGCGCTCGGGCTCAAACCATACCATGAGCTTATACCCATTTTGATGGGCATAGTCCGCCACCGGCCCCAGCCCCTCCGGGAAGCCCGGCGCGCAGGAGAAATTGCACACCCCTGCGGGGAAGGTATTGGCGTCCTTAAACCAGCAGGCGTCCACCCACAAAACGTCAAAGCCGCCGCAGCGGTTCATGGCGTCCACCAGTCTTTTCTGCCCCGCCACGGTGGCAAAATCCGAAACCGGAGCGGCGGAGGAGCCCCAGCAGTACCTGTCAAAGGGCTGCATACAGACCGGCAGCGGCTTTCCGGCAGGCTGAAAGGCCTGCGTCTTTTTCCTGATAAAGGCCTTGAGGCCTCGCAGCACCCGCGTCCTGTCCGCGCCGCGCAGCACAAGTATGGAGGGCAGACGCACCTCCTCGCCGGCATGAAGGTAAAAATCCGCGTCGGGCAAGCCTGCCGTAACGCGCGTGCCGGCGTCGGTGACGGATATTTCGTAGCGCCACTGACCGCTCCAGCCTATGGCAACAAGCACGGTCTCGGAGCCGTAGGTAAGGGTGAAGAACGGAAAGCCGGTTTCGTCCGAGGAGCGCCCTCCGCAGGGCTCGGCCAGCACGGAATCCCCGGGCCCGAGGTTCTCGTAAAGGGGCATAAAGCTGTTCTGGTCGGCGTTGTCGCCGTGCAGGGTGTAATACTCCACGCTTTTTTCGGGCAACAGTATGTCAAGCGACCGCACTCCGGAGATCTGACCGCTGTCCGAGGTGCCGTTATTCTTTATCCTGGGCAGGAAGTATACTCCGCCCTCTGCGCGCTCATACTCCGCGGTGACGGCTAGCCCGTCGGGCAGCTCCATGCGCAGAGTCTCTCCGTACCTTTGCATAAGCTCGGGTATTAAGCGCACGCAGGCGCCGTTATATGTTATTCCGCCCTCATACCTGCCCGGCTCCGGCATATCCGCCGCCCCGGCAAAGCCCGTGCCCCCGCTGCCGGCTATCAGACCGTCTATAAAATTCATGCAGGAATACTGCGCAGCCTCCTGCCCGGATACCGTGGCGAAAAAGCTCTCCACCTTTTTATGCAGAGCCTCGCTCATTTTGCTGAGCATACCGACATCCGGTTCGGTCTTTGCGTTTTCCCAGTTAGACACCGCCTGCCTTGAAATGCAGAGCATATCCGCAAGCTGCTGCTGGGTCAGTCCTGCGCTTACACGGAATTCCTTTATCTTTTCACCAAGCTGAGCAGACATACCAAATTATCCTTCCTTGCGGGATTACTCCCTTTTTACGGCAATAGTTTAACACCGCCCGCGCCCCGTGTCACGCAACAATCCGTTGCGCCGCCCGCGATTTTGACCGGCGCGGCGCAATCCCCGGCCGTCACGGCGCAAATCCGTCACGGAGTAATAACACACTGCGCAGCGGCGGAAACAAAAAAAACGGGCTGCAAATTGCAGTCCGTCACGGCGGGGGCTTGCCCCGCATCGCAGCAGAGATTATCTGTTCTGAATAAGCTCCTTAACCTTGCTTGCTTTACCCACTCTGTCACGGAGATAATAAAGCTTGGCTCTGCGTACACGACCACGGCGAGTAATCTCGATATGGTCCAGCTTTGGCGAATGCACCGGGAAGGTACGCTCCACACCTACACCGTAGGAAATGCGGCGCACGGTGAAGGTCTCCCTGGAGGAACCGTTCCTGCGGGCGATAACAGTGCCTTCAAAGGCCTGCAGTCTCTCGCGGGTACCCTCAACAACCTTTACGAATACCTTGACGGTATCGCCAACCTTGAAATCAGGAATGTTGTCACGAAGCTGTTCCGCTTCAATGGCCTGGATGATTGTCATGAATCCTTACTCCTTTCCCTCAAAGGCGTTCGTACTCCCGCTCCGCACCGCATGACGCAATAACCGCAAGGACAGAGGACCGCCCGTACTTACAAGGCAGTATATCACGCGGCGAAAAAAAAAGCAAGCGTTTTTTTGCCTTATATTGCGTAAACGCCGCCGGATATGCTTTGGGCGGCGTTTTGCGCATATATTGCCCGTGTTTTTTGCTGTGAATAACGATTTTTGGCATAAATTTACGGATTTTATTGCGTAATTATGCCAAAGAGGTGATTTTGTGCTGGATATTGAGCGGACAATATTGTATAATAAAGAATAAGCCGCGTTTGCTTCCGGCGCAGGGGCAGGCATAATGCCGGCGCAGGGGCACGCATAATGCCGGCGCAGGGGCAGGCGCCCGGCGTATAAAGCCGGCGTATAAAGCCCTGCACGGCGGCACGGCGATGTTTTGCCGGCCGTGCCTTTGCAGGATAACAAACACATATATTAAATAGCTTTGAGGTAACAATGAAGATAAACTGGTATCCAGGACATATGGCAAGCGCCCGGCGCATGCTTACGGAAAATCTCCGGCTGATAGACATAGTTTTGCTGCTGCTGGACGCGCGCATACCCTACAGCTCCCGCAACCCCGACCTGGACAGGCTGACCCGCGGCAAGCAGGTGCTAGTGCTGCTTAACAAGGCCGACCTTGCCGACCCCGCGCTTACTGCGGGCTGGATAAAGGAATTTGAGCGCAAGGGCTATGCCGTAATGACGGCAAACGGCAAAACGGCCAAACGCGGAGAGCTCCTGGCCGCCCTTAACCGCCTGTCCGCCCCCATGCTGGAAAAGGCGCAGGCGCGCGGAGTGCGCAAGACGGTGCGCGTGCTGTGCGCCGGAGTGCCCAATGTGGGCAAATCCACCATAATAAACGTGCTGGCAGGCTCCGGACGTGCCAAAACCGGGGACAGGGCCGGGGTCACCCGGGGCAAGCAATGGATACGGGTGAGCCAATACCTGGAGCTGCTGGATTCGCCGGGACTGCTGTGGCCCAGGCTGGACAACCAGACCGCGGCAAAGCGCCTGGCCTTTACCGGAGCCATAAACGACGACATCCTGGACCTTGAGGAGCTGGCCGCCGAGCTGACCGCGCAGATAAGCGCCTCCTACCCGGACAACCTGACGGCGCGCTACGGCGTGGAGGTGCTGCCCGACCCCAACCTGACCTTTGAGGCGATATGCGTTAAGCGCGGGCTGCTGCTAAAGGGCGGCGCCCCGGACAGGCTGCGCGGCGCGGTAATGCTGCTGGACGAATACCGCAGCGGCAAGATAGGCCGCATGACCTTTGATCTGCCCTTTGAGCTGTTTAAGGAGGAGAGCAATGGAAGCTGACATGCTGCGCTATGAGCGCATACTCCGCGCCCAGGGCTTCCGGCTGATAGCCGGCGTGGACGAGGCCGGGAGAGGGCCGCTTGCCGGCCCGGTGGTGGCAGCCTGCGTCATACCCGACCCGGACAATATGCCCCCCGGCGCCGACGATTCCAAAAAGCTGTCGGCCAAAAAGCGGGAAAAGCTCTACGACGAAATAATGGACAGCGCGCTGTCGGTGAGCGTGGGCATAGTGGAGCACGGCGAGATAGACCGGATAAACATCCTCAACGCCGCCATGAAGGCCATGAAGCTGGCAATAGACAGCGCCGAGATAAAGCCGGACTACATAATAGTGGACGGGGATCACATACCTCCCGATTGCGGAGAGAATATTCAGGCCATAATAAAGGGCGACGCGCTGAGCGCCAGCATAATAGCCAAGGTCACCCGTGACCGCATAATGTGCGACATGGCGGAGGAATACCCCGGCTACGGCTTTGAAAAGCACAAGGGCTACGGCACCGCAGAGCACATGCAGGCCATACGCTCGCTTGGGCTGTGTCCCATTCACAGGCGCAGCTTCTGCACAAAGCTGAGCGCTCCGCAGGGCTCTCCCGTGACGGTGCGCGCCCGGGGCGATTCCGGCGAGGAGCAGGCGGCGGCCTACCTTGAGGGGCTGGGCTACCGGATACTGGAGCGCAACTTTAAGTGCAGCTCCGGAGAGATCGACATTATAGCCATGGACGGCGATACCCTGGTCTTTGCCGAGGTCAAAGCCGCATCCGGCCTTAAGTACGGCAGCGCAGAATCACATATTACCCAGCAGAAGCGCAAAAAGCTGCGCCGGGCGGCGGAATACTATATGCTTACGCATCCGTGCCCGGAGCAGGCGCGCAACGACTGCATTGCCATAAACGGCGGCAGGCTGTCCCACATAAAGGACGCCTTCTGACCGCTTGCAGCATTGCGACGGCAGGCTGTCCCGTATCGGACGCCTTCTGACCGCTTGCAGCATTGCGACGGCAGACTGTCCCACATAAAGGACGCCTTCTGACCGCATAACAATAATACGGCGGCGTCGCGCCGCAGAGAAAACAAGAAAGGAACACCTGTTTCCCATGACAAAACGAAGCATAAAAAAGGCTGCCGCGCTGCTTGCGCTGCTTGTGCTTGCCGCGGCGGCGCTTGCAGGCTGCTCCGGCAGCAGCGTCCCCAAGGGTCAGAACTGCCTGACCGACCCCTCCTTTGCCTCGGCAAGCGGCTCCCGCGCCGACGGCTGGTATTTTGACTCCTACCGCAACGCCCCCGACGGCTGCACTTTTGAGCAGGGCGCGGGCCCAAACGGCGAGACCGCGGTAAAGCTGACCCTTTCGGAGAACAACGACGCGCGTCTGGTGCAGGAGGTGGGCTGCAAGCGCAATACGGTCTACAAATTTACCGTTTTGTGCAAAACGCAGGACATACCGGGCGGCGAAGCAACGGGCGCCAACCTGTCCGTGATAGGCGTGTTTTCCCACTCCGAGGCCCTCAGCGGCACCAATGACTGGACGACCCTTACGTTTTACGGGCGCACCGCTCCGAGCCAGACCTCCCTTACCGTGGCGCTGCGCATCGGCTTTTACAGCAGCGAGAACCGCGGCACAGCCTGGTTTACAAACGCCTCCATGACCGAGATTGACGCCTCCGAGGTGCCTGCGGGGGCGGAAATTGTCAGCCTGGAAAACCGTCTTTCACAGTCCTCCAACCCGGAAGCGGAGCGCACAAGCTCGGAAAGCGCCGGGATAATAGTCAAGGGCGTGCTGTTTGCCGCGGCGCTGCTGCTTATCTACGCAATAATGAGCAGATTCTCCGCGCCCGGACGCACAACGCGGCTCTGCGTGCTTGTGGGGCTTGTCGCCGTGGGGCTTATAGTCCGCATTTATTACGCCACGCATTACCGCGGCTTTAATGTTGACATGAACTGCTTCTGGTCCTGGGGAGCGCGCATGCTGTCGCAAGGCCCGTTCAGGTTCTACTCGGCTGGCAGCTTCTGCGACTATCCGCCCCTTTATATGCTGCTGCTTGCCTTGCCCTCGGCAGTAATTCAGCTGCTGGGGCTGAGCGCAAGCTCCTCCGCGGGCTGGCTGGTGCTTAAATCCCCCGCCATTATCTGCGATATAATCATTGCCTGCATCATTTTCCGCATCGCGGACAGAAAGTATCCCAAGATGTCCCTGCTGCTGGCCGCGGCATATCTGCTCAACCCCGCCGTAATTGTGGACAGCGCGTCGTGGGGGCAGGCCGACTCGGTGCTTATGGTGTTCCTTGTGCTGGCGATATACTATATAATTAAAAACAAGATGTGGCTCTCCGTGATATACTACGCGCTTGCCCTGCTGATAAAGCCGCAGGCTCTGCTGCTTGCCCCCGTGATGCTGGTGGGCGCCATAACCTTCACGGTGCGCGCGCTCACGGGCCGTCTGCGCGGCATGGAGCCCGCGCTCTGCCGCAAGCAGGCGCTGTGGTTCCTGCTGTCCATGCTGGGGATACTGGCAGGCTTCCTGCTTATATCCGTGGCCATGCGCAACGACCAGGAATGGTACTGGCTGCTTACCAAATATTTCGGCACGATGGGCTCGTACAGGTACGCCACCCTTTCGGCCTTCAACCTTATGGCGCTGCTGGGCGGCCAGTGGGCGGCGGACACCACGCCCGTTATAGGCGGAATGTCCTACATGGTGCTGGGCATAATCCTGCTGGCGGCCGTGTTTGCCGCGTTTGCATACCTGTATTATCATAAGCGCTCCCCCATGAACCGCCATCTGTTCCTGCTGGGAGCATGGCTCATAGCAGGTATCTTCGTGCTGGGGCCATATATGCACGAGCGCTACCTCTACCCGGTGTTTGCGCTGCTGCTGCTTGCCTTTGTGGTGTACGGCGACAGGCGTCTGCTTATAGCCTTTGCCGGCTTCAGCGTCACCTCCTATATAAATGTGGCACAGGTGCTGTATCTGCACTATGAGCCAAACAACGCAAACGGACTGGGCTATTTTGCCGCGGACGACCCGCTGCTGCTTGTCTGCAGCGGCATCAACCTGCTGCTGTTTGTCTACCTGACTTATGTCACCTTCTCCATTAGGATAAAGGGCGGAAGCTCCGACCCGGCGCTTAAGCAAGCACCCGCGGCGGCGGAAACCGGAGCCCCGGAGCCCCTTGCCGCCGAGCTGTTTTTCGAGGCGCCCGCTCTCAATCCGCCGCGTCCCAGAAAGCGCTTCCTCAGCGGCAGGGACTGGGCCATAATGCTGGGAGTGACGGTGGCGTATTCCGTCATAACTCTGCTTAACCTTGGCTCCCTCAACACGCCGGAGCAATACTGGGACACCAAAACCGGTCAGCAGATAACCGTGGATTTCGGCGCCGTTACCCCGGTGCAGCGCTTCTACGTCAACAGCAGTATCTGCGATAACTCCTTCTATTACGGCGGAAAGAGCTACGGCGGCGGCCTGACGGTGGAGTATTCCGCCGACGGACAGAGCTGGAGCACCCTTACCACCTACTGCTTTGACAACGGCGATATGTTCAAGTGGGCAAACGACAAAAACACCTACTCCGACATATCGGCGCGCTATGTACGCCTTACCTCCAAGGCAAGCGGCTCCAGGATCAACGAGATGATATTCTTTGCCTCCGCCGACTCGCTAGAGCCTATAGCCATAGCCTCGGTAAGCTCGGACGGCACGGAAATATTGGGCTCCGAGCTTTCCTCCTACGCCGAGCACGGCGCCTTCGCCCTGTTCAACGAGCAGTACACCGCGGTCACCAAGCCCTCGTATTACACGGGCATGATATTTGACGAGATCTACCATGCGCGCACCGCCTACGAGATGATAAACGGCTGGCGCATCTATGAGTGGACTCATCCGCCGTTGGGCAAGGCCATAATGTCTCTGGGCATACGCATATTCGGAATGAACCCCTTCGGCTGGCGCTTTATGGGCAACCTGATGGGCATACTGATGCTGCCCGCCATGTACTGCCTGGGCAAGCTGATGTTCAAAAAGACCTCGTGGGCCACGGCTCTGATGCTGCTTATGACCTTTGACGGTATGCACTTTATACAGACCCGCCTTGCCACCATAGACTCCTACGGCGTATTCTTTATAATACTGATGTACCTGTTCATGTACAAATACTACACCATGAGCTGGAACCGCGACAGCCTGATAAAAACCTTCATCCCGCTGGGGCTGTGCGGCATAAGCTTCGGCCTGGGAGTGGCCAGCAAGTGGATAGGCGCCTATGCAGGAGTAGGGCTTGCGCTGATATTCTTCTATACCGTGCTGCGCCGCACGCGCGAGTATGCCGCTGCCGGCCGCAGCCTCAAGAATGCCTCGCTTTCGCAGCAGCAGCGCGACGAGCTAAGCCGCATACGCAAAATATTCCCTAAAAACCTTACCCTGACCGTTCTGTTCTGCGTGCTGTTCTTTGTGATAATACCCATTATCATATACTGCCTCAGCTACGGCGCATATTTCGACGCCCCGGGCAACAAGGGCTCGGCGCTCAACACGATATGGCAGAACCAGAAGGATATGCTCTCCTACCACGAAAGCATCACAAACGACACCAACTACTGGCAGTCGCCCTGGTACCAGTGGCCCATAATGTGGCACACCTACTGGTATTATCAGGCGCCTGAGCTTACCGGCGACGCCATGGGCACCATTGCCGCCATGGGCAACCCCCTCATCTGGTGGTTTGGGCTTGCCAGCGCAATAGGCTGCGCAGTCATCTTTGTGCGCAAGCTGATAAAGCAGGGCAAGATCACCGACCCAGAGACCCGCGTGCACATGGGACGCGATATACGGCTGCTGGGCTTTGCGCTTACGGGCTATGCCGTAAACTACGGCGCGTGGGCGCTTATACCCCGCTCCACCTTTATATACCACTACTTTGCCTCTCTGCCCTTTATAATGATATTTGCCGTGTATATGCTGCGCCAGTTCTACTGCTCGGTCAGCATAAAGCACAAGCGCCTTGCGGCGGCGGGAGTTATAGCCTTCCTGGCAGCCTGCTTCATCCTTGCCTGTATGTTCTATCCGGTCTGGAGCGGCATAGAGACCAGCAAGCAATACGTCAGCACATGGCTGTGGTGGCTGCCCTCGTACAGCTATAACGGCATAGGCCAGGGCTGGCACTTCTACAACTAGACCCTGCCGCCCGGCTTATTCGGGCCGGGCGGCATCAGTAAACGCCGCGCCTTGACCCTTGCGCGGGCAAAACACCGACAAAACACCGACAAAACACCGAAAGGAAGACCCGGTTTGAGAAAGCTAATTGACAGAATAACCGCCGCGCTTGCAGCGCGCATAGGCCGCGAAAAGGCCGAAACGGTAGTGCAGCTTGCCTGCTTCTGCTTTGTGGGCGGGATAAACACGTTAGTGGACACGGGCGTTTTCAGCCTGTTTTACTATCTTGTTTTCGGCGGCAACGACGCACTGCGCGCCATACCCTTTACGGCCGGATATCTGGCCGGAGTGGTGTGCAGTTTTATCCTTAACCGCACTCTGACCTTCCGCAGCAAAGGCAGCGTCAAAAAGCAGTGGCTGCCCTTCCTGATTGTAAACCTTATCACTCTGGGCTTGGGCCAGGGCGCCCTCGCGCTGCTGGGAGCTGCCGGCATAGAGGGCATACTTGCCAAGCTGATAACCGTGCCCGTGACATTGATAATCAACTTTATCGGCTCCAGGCTCATCGTGTTCCGCAAGGAGCCCGCAGAAAAGGAGTAGCGCAATGCTGTCAAAGGTTATAAGCTATGCTCTCTCCGGCGTTGACGGCTTTCCCGTCACGGTGGAGACATACATCTCGGGAGGACTGTTCTGCTATGACACCGTCGGGCTGCCCGACGCGGCAGTAAAGGAATCCCGCGAGCGGGTACGCTCCGCAATAAAAAACAGCGGCTTTGAGATGCCCTCCACACGCATAACGGTAAACCTTGCCCCGGCAGACCTTAAAAAAGAGGGCTCGGTGTACGACCTCCCTATCGCGGTGTCCCTGCTTGCCGCAAGCGGCCAGCTCTTTTCCGCGCTGCTTAAAGACACCGTATTCATAGGCGAGCTGTCCCTCAGCGGCGAGATACGCCCGGTAAGCGGCGTAATGCCCATGATAATCTCGGCACGCAAGGACGGCTGCAAGCGTGCCGTTCTGCCGCCCGGCAATGCCGCAGAGGTACGCTGCATCGAGGGCATAGAGTGCTATTGCCCGGACAACCTTGCAAAGCTGGTGCGCTTTCTGCAAAACGAGCTGCCGCTTGAGCCGGTGGAATGCACCCCTTGGAGCAGCATATCCGCCTGCGCCGAGGCCTTCACCGATTTTTCCCAGATAAAAGGCCAGCACGGCGCCAAGCGCGCCATGGAGATAGCCGCCGCAGGCAGTCACAATCTGCTCATGCTGGGGCCTCCCGGCTCGGGCAAGACCATGCTTGCGCGCGCCCTGCCCTCCATCCTGCCCCGGCTCACCTTTGAGGAGGCCATGGAGGTTACCAAGATACACTCCATAGCCGGATGTCTGGACTCTTCCCGCGGCATAGTGGACACGCGTCCCTTCCGCTCCCCTCACCATACGGCCTCGGCGCCCGCGCTTACCGGCGGCGGCATCAAGGCGCGTCCCGGCGAGGTGAGCCTTGCGCACAACGGAGTGCTGTTTCTGGACGAATTCCCCGAATACTCCCGCATAGCTCTGGAGGCGCTGCGCCAGCCCCTGGAGGACGGCGTGGTCACGGTCTCCAGGGTAAACACCACGGTCACATACCCGGCCCGCTTTATGCTGGTGGCCTCCATGAACCCCTGCCCCTGCGGCTACTACGGCAGCAAGGTCAAGCAGTGCAAATGCACCCCTACGCAGATACAGCGCTATCTGGGGCGGGTGTCCGGCCCTCTTGTGGACCGCATAGACCTGCAGATAGAGGTGGACGCCGTGTCCTACGACTCCCTGCGCGGCACCTCCGCGCCGGAGGAGCCATCGCATGTCATCCGGGAGCGCGTACAGCAGGCACGCCTTGTCCAGCAGGAGCGCTTTAAGGACAGCGGCATCTTTGCCAATGCCCACATGACGGCCAGGGAGATATCCCGCTTCTGCGTCCTTTCCAAGGATGCGGATACCCTGCTCAAGCAGGCCTTTGACAACCTTAAAATGAGCGCGCGGGCATACTCCCGCATACTTAAAATAGCCCGCACCGTTGCGGACCTTGCCCATGAGGAAAAAATCGGGGCGGAGCATATCGCCGAGGCCATACGCTACCGCTCCCTTGACAGGAAGTACTGGTAATGGATTACAGCACCGAGGAACAGCTTAATATCCTGCTGGCCTCCGCCGCCGGCATGACGGCAAAGCGCTTTGACGCACTGATAGCACGCTTCGGCAGCGCCCGCGAGGTCTTCCGGCAGGTGACCGCAGACGCGGACGCCGGCATTCCCGCGCGCCTTGAGCAGGACATCCGCCGTGCCGGCAGCCGCGAGCAGCTTAAGAAGCTGGCGGACTTTCTGCACGCCTCCAACTCCTATGCCGCGTGCATGGGCTCTTCGCTTTATCCGGACTGCTTTGCCGATATTGACCAACCGCCGCCCGTGATCTTTGTCCAGGGCGACATATCCCTTTTAAGCCGTGGCGGAGCCGCCGTAATAGGCTCCAGGCATTGCACCGCTTACGGCCGCCGCACCGCCGCAGCCATGGCCAAAGCGCTTGCGGAAAACGGAATCACCGTCATATCGGGCGGAGCCCGCGGCATTGACACCGCCGCGCTGGAGAGCGCGCTGGAAAACGGCGGCAAAGCCATAGCGGTGTTAGGGTGCGGCCTGGATGTGACATATCCAAACGAAAACGCCGCCCTGTTTGCGTCCGTGCGCCGCAGCGGAGCCGTGGTTTCGGAATTTATGCCCGGCACGCCGCCCTACCCCTCCAACTTCCCTCGCCGCAACCGTATTGTCTCGGCGCTGAGCGACTGCGTACTGGTGGTGGAGGCGGGCGACAGAAGCGGCACCCTGACCACCGTGCGCTGGGCGCAGGAGCAGGGCCGCGAGATAGCCTGCATCCCGGGCAGTATATACAGCCCTCAGTCCGCCGTGCCCAACCGTCTTATCCGGGACGGCGCCAGAATGATAACCTGCGAGGCGGATCTGCTGGGTGTTTTCGGCAAAACCGCCGCTTCCGCCCCGCGTCCGGTAGTCAAGGTTTCGGAGCAGGAAAGGCAGATACTGGCAATGCTCTCGCCCGGCGAGGATTTTTCACTTGACGAAATTTCGCAAAGGTGTAATAATTCTGCGGGACAGCTGGCCTCTCTGCTTACCATGATGGAGCTGCGCGGCATAATCCTGCGCGGCCCGGGCGGTCTGTACAGCGTCAACACACAAAACGAATACCAGTAAACCGGAGGACCTTTAATGAAGCTTCTTATAGTGGAATCGCCGCATAAAGTAAAAACCGTCTCCAAGGCTTTGGGCAAGGATTACAAGGTGATGGCCAGCGTAGGGCATATTGCCGACCTTCCCAAAAGCAAGCTGGGCGTGGATATAGAGCATGATTTTGCACCGCAGTACCAGAACATCAAAAGCAAGAACGACCTTATTAAACAGCTCTGCGCCGAGGCCAAAAAGGCCGACGCGGTATACCTTGCCACCGACCCTGACCGTGAGGGAGAGGCCATAAGCTGGCACCTGGCGCGCTTGCTTGGCATAGACAACAGCAGCCCGTGCCGCGTGGTGTTCAACGAGATAACCGAAAGCGCCATAAAAAGCGGGGTGGCCAATCCCCGCAGCATGGACTTGGACCTGGTCAACGCGCAGCAGGCGCGCAGGGTGCTGGACAGGCTGGTGGGCTACGAGATAAGCCCCGTGCTGTGGCGCAAGGTCAAGACCGGGCTTTCCGCCGGAAGAGTGCAGTCCCCTGCCGTGCGCCTTGTTGTGGACAGGGAACGGGAAATAGAGGCCTTTGTGCCGCAGGAATACTGGACGGTCACGGCAATGCTGAAGGCGGATGCCGAGAGCTTTACCGCCGCGTATTACGGCACCGGCGGCAAAAAGCGGGAGCTTAAAAGCGGCGAGGAGGCCGACGCGGTCATATCGGATTGCAAAAGCTCCCTCTTTACCGTCACCTCATATAAAGAGGGACGCAAAAAGCGCTCCTCCCCCACCCCCTTTACCACCTCCATGCTGCAGCAGGAGGCCTCGCGCAAGCTGGGCTTTACCACCCGCAAAACCATGAAGGTGGCGCAGGAGCTATACGAGGGCGTCGACCTTTCCGACGGCAGCGTAGGTCTTGTCACCTATATCCGCACCGACTCGCTGCGCCTCTCCGCCGAGGCCGTAGAGCACGCACGCCGGTATATAGCGGAGCATTACAGCCCGGAATACCTGCCGGATAAGCCCAAATTCTATAAGAGCAAGAACAACATTCAGGACGCGCACGAGGCCATACGCCCCACATCGCTGGAGCGCGACCCCAAAAAAATCCGCGCCTATCTCACCGACGACCAGTACAAGCTGTACAAGCTCATCTATGAACGCTTTATAGCCTGCCAGATGAGCGACGCAGTGTACGCCACCCGCAGTGCCGAGCTGGTATGCGCCGGTCATAATTTCCGCGCAAACGCACAGCAGCGCGTTTTTGACGGCTATATGGCGGCTTATATCGAGGGCGTAAACAAGCTGCAGGAGGACAAAAGCACCCTGCCCCAGCTTAAAGAGGGACAGACCGCATCCGCCGAAGACTTTGAGCCCCAGCAGCACTTTACCGAGCCCCCGGCGCGCTACAACGAGGCCAGCCTGGTAAAGGAGCTGGAGGACAAGGGCATCGGCAGACCGTCCACCTTTGCCACCATCATCTCCACCATACTGGACCGCGAATATATCGAGCGGGAGAAAAAGAATCTCAAGCCCACCATGCTGGGCTTCTGCGTAGTGGACTTTATGCTCTCCGCCTTCCCGGACATAGTGGACGTCCACTTTACCGCCGGAATGGAGAGCGAGCTGGACAAGGTGGAGGAGGGCAAGGCGGACTGGACCGATATTGTGCGCTCCTTCTACGGCCCGTTCCATGCCTCGGTGGAGGCGGCCGCCGACGCCCCCCATGTCAGGGTGCCGGTGGTGGAGACCGACATCCCCTGCGACAAATGCGGACGCATGATGGTGGTGCGCTCCTCCAGATACGGCAAGTTCCTGGCCTGCCCCGGATATCCCGAGTGCAAAAACACCCGTCCCATGCCGGAGGACGAGGTCAAGGAGCCCTGCCCCAAGTGCGGCGCCAAGCTGGTAAAGCGCGCCGGCAAGAACGGCTCCCGCAAGTTCTACGGCTGCTCCAGGTATCCCGAATGCGACTTTGCCGCAAGCGGCCTGCCCACCGGCGAGGTGTGCCCCGAGTGCGGCAGCTACATCATCAACGGCTACCGCGGCCGCAAAATGTGCATGAATCTGGACTGCCCCACCCGCGCCGCCGATAAGGCCAGATACGAAAAGAAGCTGGCAAAAGCCGCGGAAAAAGCCCCCGCAGCGGCAAAAACGGCGACTAAAACGGCATCCAAGACATCGACTGCCAAAACAGCGACCAAAACGGCATCCAAGGCATCGACTGCCAAAACAGCAACTAAAACGGCATCCAAGACTTCGACTGCCAAAACGGCGACCAAAACGGCATACAAAAAGACAGGCGCCCAAACCGCGACGAAAAAAACGGCGAAAGAAAAGACGGCAGAGACTTAAACAAAAACAAACCGCATACCGCGGCATATCAAAAGCGCGGCGCATACCGCGCACCGCACCGTCTCAGGTGCAAAGCACCGCACCGCCTCAGGTGCAAAAGGATAATAAAAGCATAACGGAACGGAGTACCCATGACTGTTACAGTAATAGGCGCCGGGCTTGCCGGCTGCGAGGCGGCTTATCAGCTGCTGAAGCGCGGCATAGACGTCAATATGTACGAAATGCGCCCCGACAAAAGCACGGGCGCACATAAGACCGGGGATTTTGCGGAGCTGGTCTGCTCCAATTCCCTGCGCTCCTCACGGCTGGAGAACGGCGCGGGTCTGCTCAAGGAGGAGATGCGCCGTCTTGATTCCCTGATAATGAGCTGCGCCGACGCCGCCGCCCTGCCCGCAGGCGGAGCGCTGGCGGTGGATCGCACGGACTTTTCCCGCAGGGTAAGGGAGCGCCTGACCGGCTTTGAGGGCTTTACCCTTATTAACCGGGAGGTCACGGCCATCCCGGAGGGCAGATGCATAATTGCCGCCGGGCCGCTGTGCTCGGACGCCCTGTCCGAGGCCATTGCCGCCCTTACCGGCCAGGAACGGCTGCACTTTTACGATGCGGCCGCGCCCATAGTCACCGCCGATTCCCTGGATATGACAAAAATCTTCCGCGCCAGCCGCTACGGCAGGGGCGAGGACTACCTTAACTGCCCCATGACACGGGAGCAGTACGACGCCTTTGTGGACGCCCTGCTGAGCGCCGAGGCCGCTCCCGTACACGGCTTTGAAAACAGCGCCGTTTTTGAGGGCTGCATGCCGGTGGAGGTAATGGCCGCCAGAGGCCGCCAGACCCTGGCATTCGGGCCGTTAAAGCCGGTGGGGCTTACAGACCCGTCCACAGGAAAAGAGCCCTACGCGGTGCTGCAGCTGCGCCAGGACGATGCGGCCAGCACGCTTTACAACCTTGTGGGCTTCCAGACCCATCTGCGCTTCGGGGAGCAGAAGCGCGTTTTCGGCATGATACCTGGCCTGGAAAACGCGGAATTTGTCCGCTACGGCGTGATGCACCGCAACACCTTTATCTGCTCTCCCCGCCTGCTTGATAAGAATTACCGTCTCAAAAGCAAGCCCGGGCTGTATTTTGCCGGACAGATAACCGGGGTGGAGGGCTATATCGAATCGGCCGCCTCCGGTATGCTGGCAGGCATAGCCATGGCGCACGACTGCCTCTCCCTGCCCGCGCCCGACCTGTCCGATATGTGCGCCATAGGCGCGCTGGGGATATACGTTTCCTCCGGTGAGGGACGCAATTTCCAGCCCATGAACATAAACTTCGGCATCATAGCTCCTCCCGACCGCAAAATCAAAGGCGGCAAGGCCGAGCGTTACCGCTATGTTTCCGCGCGCGCCCTGGAATATATCGACGGCATAAAGCAGTCCCTGTAGCAAGCGCCGTCTGCGCACATCTGCAGGCTTGTGCCTGCATTTTGAGTTATCCACAACATATGGTATATCCACAAAATGAGCAAAAAAAACTTCGGTTTTTTTATCGAATTGCGCAAAAAAGTATTGCTTTTCCACAGTTTTTTTGTTATTATGTATCAGCATCACAAAGTTATTCACAGGCAAGCCTTACTGTTCAGGGCTTGATTTTTAACTGTAAAAATATTTTCTCGGGGGCAGAAGTATGCAGGAATTTCAACCCATGTGGGACTCGGTCTGTTCCATGCTGCAAAACACGCCGGAAATCGGTCAGACGGCTTATTTAACATGGTTCCGTTCTCTCCAACCCATAGCCATAAAGGACAACACCTTTTATATAAGCACGCCTTCGCAGCTCCATAAGGAGCAGCTTAACAACCCCAAGCGCTGCTATAAGCAGTATCTCAGCACCGCGGTGAACTATGCCTGGGGCAAGGAGCTCAACATCGAGCTTATCTTAAAGCAGGACGAGAAGAACTTTCTGGACCAGTCTTCCTCGGTGTCCCACCCCATGCTCAACGAGAAATACACCTTTGAGACCTTTGTTATAGGCGCAGGCAATCAGTTTGCCCAGGCCGCGGCGCTTTCCGTCGCGGAGTCCCCGGCAACCCAGAACAACCCGCTGTTCATTTACGGCGGAGTGGGCCTGGGCAAGACCCATCTTATGCACGCCATAGGCAACTACATACTCAAGGAAAACCCCGCCGTGCGCGTTATGTACACCACCTGCGAAAAGTACACCAACGAATTCATCGACGCCATAGGTAAAAACCGTACCGCGCTGTTCCGCTCCCAGTACCGCAACACCGTGGACATCCTTATGATAGACGACATACAGTTCCTCACCCGCAAGGAAAAGACCCAGGAGGAGCTGTTCCACAACATCAACGACCTGGTCAACGCCAACAAGCAGATAATCATCACCTCGGACCGTCCACCGCGCGAGATAGCCACGCTGGAGGATCGCCTGCGCTCACGCTTCGAGGGCGGCCTTATAGTGGACATCACCCCTCCCGACCTGGAGACCAGGGTGGCCATCCTGTCCCTGAAGGCTGAGGCCTGCGGCGCCAGGCTGGACAACGATATGCTCTTTTATATCGCCGAGCGCGCCAATGACAATGTACGCGAGCTGGAAGGCTCCCTTAAACGGGTAGTGGCTTATGCCACCACCATGAACC
>JAQXIQ010000073.1 GCA_029007865.1 Bacillota bacterium | reverse complement strand
CCGCCGCCTCAAACTGCTCGGCTATTCCCTGCGTCTCGCTTTGATTCACCTTACAGCCCAGAGTGACAAACGCCGCCCTGCGGCGCATATTATCCGTGTTCATTCTCCCGTTTTCCTCCGCAGCGTCCGGCTATATCCGTCCAAGCGCCGCCAGCACAAGGGCCGCCGCGGCAAATCCGGCATTTTCCGTCCTTAATATCCTCTTGCCCAGGGAAACGCTTATCCACCCGTTTTGCACAAGCAGCTCCATCTCCTGCTGGGAAATTCCGCCCTCCGGCCCTATGAATATCGCAATATCGTCTGCCTCGCTGCCGTGTACCGCGCTCATAATGCTCAGAGCGCTTTCCTTTTCATAGGCAGCCAGCTTAAGCCCATGCTCCGCCTCCGCAGCCTCGCGCACGCTCACGGGCCCGGATACCGAGGCCGGCACGCTGCCCCCGCACTGCTTGCAGGCCGACAGCACGGTGCGCCTGAGCCTCTCCAGCTTGTGCTCCGTGTCCTTCTCCTGCCACTTTGATACGCTTCGGGTGCATTTGACCGGCACAAAGGCGTCCACGCCTATCTCGGTGCACCGCTTACACACCTCCTCCAGCTTGTCACCCTTGGGGATCCCCTGATACAGCGTTATCCGGCACGGCTGCTCGGTCTCATCCCGGCAAACCGACACTATCCGGGCAGCGACCTCCTGCTCCACGCTCTCCAGGCGCGCGGTATATTCCGCGCCGCCGTCGCCGCAAAGCAAAACCTCATCGCCCGGACGCATCCTCAGCACATGCGCTATATGATGCGCCTCTCCGCCGCATACGCGGCACACATCGCCGGGCTCATACCTTCCCTTAATAAAAAACCTTCTCATCTGGAGCCCGATTTCATTATCCTTTCTATATCACGCTTGGCGTCCCGCTTTGCTATGGCGTCCCGCTTGTCGTAGTTTTTCTTTCCCCTGCACAGCGCCAGCTGCACCTTGACCCTGCCGTTTTTCAGATACAGCTCCACCGGCACCAGCGTATAGCCGTCCTGCTGTATACGCCCCGCAAGGCGCATTATCTCGTTTTTGTGCATCAGCAGCTTCCGCGTCCTGAGAGGGTCCTTGTTGAAAATATTCCCCTGCTCATAGGGCGAAATATGCATACCGTACACAAACAGCTCCCCTCTGTGCACCGCCGCATGACAGTCCTTGAGGTTTGCCTTGCCCTGCCTGATGGATTTAACCTCGGTACCGCTGAGCTCAATTCCGGCCTCGTAGGTCTCTTCTATAAAGTAATCGTGCCACGCCTTTCTGTTCTGCGCAACACTTTTACCCTTTTCCATGCCGCTTACCGCGCTGCGCGCCGCCGCGCCGCTTTCCTTTCCCGGCCGTCCCGCCGTCTTTTTTCACGCGTTTACCCGCTTGCTCCGGGCTCTCCGCCGGTTCCGCAACAACCCGGCCCTCTCCCGGACAAGCCTCCGTTATCCTGATCTTAATTCTGCTGCCCATGCGGTATACCCTTCGGGTGCGTTCCCCTGTAACGGAACAGGCAGCCTGGTTATAGACATAATAGTCCCCCTTGATGTTTGCAAGGGGCAGCACGCACTCCAGAGTATTGGGCAGTTCCACCCACATGGCCGACGCGCTCATGGAGCAGATCACTCCCTCAAAGCATTCGCCCATCAGGGTCTGCGCAAATTCCGCCTTTTTGATATCGTCGGCCTGCCGTTCTGCCTCCATCGCGGCCAGCTCCCTGTCGGAGCAGCTCCCGGCAAGCTCCGCCATGCGCTTATTATATTTTGCCAGCGCCGGGGTGTTTTTGTCAAGATAAAAATGCAGCATTCTGTGTACGATAAGATCGGGATATCTGCGTATAGGGGATGTAAAATGCAGATATTCCCGAGCCGCCAGCCCGAAATGCCCAAGATTCTCGCTGCTGTACCGGGCCTTCTTCATGCTGCGCAGCAAAATCATGGACACAAGCTGTTCCTCGCTTCTGCCCTTTACCGCGCCCAACAGTCTCGAGTAATCCTCGGCGCTCACCTTTTCGGGAAGGGAATACCCCAGCACCTTCAGCACCTCATTGGCGTCGCTTATTCTCTGCGCGTCCGGGCTTTCATGCACTCTGTAGAGCGCGGGGATGCCGTTTTCCAGCATAAATCCCGCGACAAACTCATTGGCCTGCAGCATAAACTGCTCTATTATTTCGTTGGATATCTCCCTGGGCTCCGCCTCCAGGCCTACCGCCCTGCCCTCCGCATCCAGCGTAAAATGCGGCTGGGCAAAATCAAAGTCCACGGCTCCGCGCCTGCGGCGCATATCCTTTAATATGCGGCACAGCTTTTCGCATTCCCTGAGCTGCGGCCCTATTATCTCCACAGACGGCTCCTCTTCTCCGCGCAGAAAGCTCGCAACCTTGCTGTATGTGGTCCTCAGCACGCTCCTTATTACGGAGGGGAATATCCTGCCCGAAAGCACTCTGCCCCGGTCGTCTATCACCATGCTGACCGAAAGGGTCAGGCGGTCCTGCCCCTGGCTCAGCGAGCATATTCCGTTGGAAAGCTGAGGCGGCAGCATGGGCAGCACACGGCCCGGAAGGTATACGCTGGTACCGCGCTTAAGCGCCTCCCTGTCCAGCTCAGTACCCGGCAGCACATATTGCGACACATCGGCAATGTGTACCCCCAGCACCCAGTTTTCCCCCTGCTTTTCAATGCTTACGGCGTCGTCCAGGTCCTTTGCATCGTCGCCGTCAACGGTAAATACCGTCTGTCCGCGCAGGTCCTCGCGCCCGCCCGTCTCCACAGTCTCGCAGCTCAGCCTTTGAGCAAGGTCCAGCGCCTCCCGGGAAAAGCTGTCCGGCAGCCCGTTTTCCCTTATCACCGCCAGCATATCCACGCCTTTTTCCCCGCTTCGGCCCAGTATTTCTTCTATCTCTCCCTCCAGTGCGCCTCTTTGGGTAAACGCCGTTACCCTGCATACCACCCGGCTGTACCGGTCTTCCTTCTCCGCTCCGGCGCGTATCAGCACCGGACGGTTAAGCCGCGCAGAAGACGGTATTACATACGCCCGTTCTCCGTCAAACACCAGCTCCCCCACAATCCTCCGGTTTGCATGGCGCAGTATTTTTATAATTTTCCCCTCGTCCGTCCTGCCTCCGCGGACACCTCTGCCCCTCCTGCGCCCCGAAGCAATCCTTTGCACAAGCACCCTGTCTCCGTGCATGGCGCCCATGGAATGCTCCTTTGCAATATACAGGTCTTCTCCCTCATCCGGGACGGCAAAGCAGTGCTCTCCGCGCGTGCCCTGCACCGTGCATTCCAGTATTCCGAAGGCGGCATACAGCCCATACCTGCCTCCCTCTCTCATCACGCCGTTCATGCCCCTGAGAATGCTCTCTAACATCCCCCTGTCACTTTCGGCAAGCCCCAGCCGCCCGGCCAGCGCGGCCGGGGTATAAGTCCTTCCGTCCCGCAATATATTTTCTATTTGTTCCCTTACTGTCAATCAGATTCTCCGTTCCTCCGCCGCAGCCCGGCAAAATGCCGCGCCCAGCGGTTTTATCATTTATAATATGCCTGTATTATACCGTTATTAAACCCGGCGCATAAAAAATAAGACGCCCTGTTGCGGGGCGTCCGGACATTTTTATAAAGTCATCACGCAAGCGGGATGGCAACGATAACTGAAAGTGCCAAAGCAAGCGCCACTATGATAATAACGCTGACTTTTGTTACAAGCGCAAGCTTACCCTCTGCGCTTCTGGTCTTGTTTCTGCCCAAAAAGCTGTCGGTATTGCTGCCGCCCATAATGCTGCCCAGTCCCTCGGTGGTTCCTTTTTGCTTCATGACTGCCCAAACGAGCACTCCGCTGTCTATAATAAGCAGGCTTGCAAGAATAATTGCTACAATCTGCAACGGTTCCATAAATCTACCTCCTAAATATAAGCAGAATGATTTTAGCACAATACAATATAAATTGCAAGTGTTTTTTGTGTTTTGCTCCCCTATGTGCATTCCGGCTCCGCTTTATGTGCCGCATAAGCCCTCCGTGCGCGGATTTGCGCGCCCCGTTCAGGTTCCGTTTGACCTTTCGGGCAGTTTATTATAGAATATACGGGCATTAAATCCGCAGCAGCGTTTCGGAAAGGAGCTCATTATGACAATAATAGACGGCAAAGCCTATGCCGCAGAGGTGGAACAGGAACTGCGCGCCCGCGTAGAAAAGCTTAAAGAGGAAACCGGCAGGACCCCTGTTCTTGCAACCGTACTCGTAGGGGATAACCCGGCCAGCGTAACTTATGTCCGCATGAAGGGCAATGCATGCGCTCGCGTGGGCATGACCTCGCTTAAAGTGGAGCTCCCGCAGGACACCACAACACATCAGCTGCTTGACAAAATAGAATCTCTCAACAGCGACCCCTCCGTTTGCGGGATACTGCTCCAGCATCCGGTGCCGCGCCATATCGACGAACAGGCCTGCTTTAACGCAATAAGCCTGGAAAAAGACGTGGACGGGGTCAATACCTCCGGTTTCGGACGCATGGCAATGGGTCTGCCCGCCTTCAAAAGCGCTACCCCTCTTGCCATCATGTCCCTGCTCAAGCGCTACAATATCGCCGTCGAAGGCAAGGAGGCGGTTGTCATAGGCCGCAGCGCCATACTGGGCAAGCCCGTAGCCGCCCTGCTGCTTAATCAGAACGCCACCGTCACCGTAGCCCACTCCAAAACCGTCAACCTGCCCGAAATAGTCCGCCGCGCCGATATCGTGGTGGCCGCCGTGGGCAAGCCCCGCTTTGTACAGGGCGACTGGATAAAAGAGGGTGCCGTGCTTATGGACGCCGGATACAACAAAGGCAATATCGGCGATATGGACCTGGAAGCCTGCATTCCTCACTGCAGCGCCTACACACCCGTGCCCGGAGGCGTAGGGCCCGTAACCATCGCCATGCTTATGAAGCAGACCGTGGAGGCCGCGGAAGCGCTGTTCCGCAGCCGCCCGCCCCAAGCATAACAGGCAAAAGCAAAAAATGCGTCAGAATTCAAAAAGCAGGCACAAGGCCTGCTTTTTTTCAAGCTCCGCAATAAATGCGCACGGCTGCGGCACAAAACCGTACCCGGCGCCGGATTTACCTCACCGGCGTCGGTACGCCGTCAACATACTCCCACTCTCCGGCATAGTAAGCCGCCTTTACAGCCATAAAGCCGTCATCGGACTCCTGCCCTATGATATTAAAACAGTTACCGTCCCGGACGCTTTCCTCCGTACTCTCAAAGTACAGCTCAATATTCACCTTTTCAGGATTCGAATCATAATATCCGCCTCTGAAACTTACTCCCTCGGGCAATACCAGCTTTCCGATATGGCCATAGTACCGGTTGTCGGTCGCGAGGGTTACCGGTTTTCCATCTATCTCCGCAAGAATTTTATAAACCTCGGTGTACTGCGACCGATACGCCGGACCGCGGAATACATAGCCCGACTCGTAATCGGAACCGTATATCACTTCTAATCCGTTTTCGATAATGCGGCATTCTGTCCAGTCTTTGCTCTCCTCTATCCGGTCAATAAAGTCCGGCTTCTGCACGGTCACCTCGCGGTCTAACTGCTCCAGAGAAAACAGCGTCGTTACAGACCCATGCTTGTCGGCCTCCTCGTAATACCCACTGGCAACATAGGAAAACCCCGACAGATAACCGTCGCCGTCCACCGTTACGGAAACCGTCGTATTCTCTATCTTCATTCCGCCAATGGTTTCGGTTTCCATGTCCTCCGGCATCGTATCTCCCATTATCAGCGCATACGCGTCTTTTAACGACAAACCCGTTACGCTATAGCAAACCGAGCCGTTTTCCTGCCTGTCGCTTGCCGGCTTCATTGCCGCAAAATCCGTCAGAAAATTCTCGTTTGTGATAAAACCGTCAAATTCCGACGCAATTAAATACTGAGCCAGCGCGGTATCCGATACATATTTCGTATAACGCGAATATGCAACGGGGTTCTCCTCATAAGCGTAATTGCCGCTTATGTACATAACTTTTTCCACCGTATTGCCGGTTTCGTAGTCATAAACCGGCTGAACACACAGCGCGGTCATATTCCCGTCGCTGTCTGTGACCGCCGAAAAAGTCTTTGTATAATCATTGACCGTTTCGCTCAGCTCCATCTTTGTACCGTAGGTAAGTACAAAGGACTTCGCGTTCCCGGTCTTTTCCGCCGCCTTAGTCAGTGTTTCCGCCACGGACTGGCCGCTTTGCCCGGCGGCTGAAGCGGAAGGCGCAGGCGTATGCGACGGGCCCTCCTCATTGCATGCCGTAAAGGTCAAAACGGTCAGCACGGCAAGCAGTACAGCAATCCATTTTTTCATCGTTTGTTCTCCTCCCATTTTAGTAACGGTTGAATTTTGGAATTATACCCCGTACAAAGTTATCACTTTACCTCTTGTTTGTCAAGCAGTACGGGAAATATTATTCCTTTGCGCAATTATAAAGTGTGACCGATCGGTTTTTCAGTCCCGCTTATTTCCTGAATATCCGCCCTCCAAAGCGTAAAAACTATTGTGCAGAGGCCCGCTTGCCGGGCGGAAGGAGGACTTTTATATGGCAGTAACAAAAACCGCAGTGGCAATAATAGGCGTGGGTAGCGTGGGCGCAACGCTTGGCTATGCCCTGATAAACCAGGGTCTTTGCGACGAGATATATCTGGTGGACAAAAACACCGATAAAGCGCGCGCCGAGGCCACGGACCTGGAAAACTGCATAGAATTTATGAACCGCAATATGCACATAGAGGTGCGCGCCGCTGACGGGCTGGCGGACGCTGATATAGCGGTTCTTACCGCCGCCGCTCCCTACGGCGGGGAACAGACGCGCCTGGATATGCTCTCCGGCTCTCTTAAAATCATAGACAGTATAGTCCCGGATATAATACGGGGCGGCTTTAACGGGCATTTTGTGGTCATCACCAATCCGGTAGACATAATATCCTGCCGCGTGCTGCAGCTGTCCGGCTTTCCGGCAAACCGCATAATAGGTACCGGCACAGCACTGGACTCGGCCCGTCTTAAAAACGTGCTGTCCCGGACAGTGGATGTGGATCCGCGAAGCATACACGCCTTTACCATGGGGGAACACGGCGAATCCCAGATGATACCCTGGAGCGCCGCCCGGATAGGCGGAAAGCTGTGGAACGATGTCGTCCGGGACAATCCCCGTCTTGAGGGAATGGAGGACTCGATACACTCGCAGGTCGTGGGTATGGCCTTTGAAATCATCCGGGGCAAGGGCTCTACAAATTACGGCATAGCCTCCTCCACCTCCGGCATAATAAAGGCAATACTGCACGACGAAAACCGCATAATACCGGTCTGCGCAATGCTTACGGGGCAGTACGGGCACAGCGGTATATTTATAAGTGTGCCCGCTGTGATAAACCGAACCGGTATAAAGGAGATAGTGGAAATAAAGCTGACCGACCGCGAACAGGCGGAATTTGACCGCTCGGCAGGTATAATAAGGGAATATATTTCCGGGCTCTGACACCGCCGCCAAAGCGCCTGCAACGCCCGTGCTCCGCACAAAACCGTCCCTCACCGTTATAATATTAAAGGTGCGCCGCACAAACTGCGGCGCACCCGTGCCGCTTTCGCGGCGTTATCTTTGTAATGCTTTAACCGTCAATAAGCTCCGTCCGGGAAACCAAGCCGTCCCTGTACAGCAAGGAAACCAGCTGCATCGTGCGCAGGGTAACCTCTTTTGTGCAGTCCGGCAGGTGCAAAACGGCTTTTTGTTCCGTTTTCATGGGGTTAAAGAGCCTTATTATATATCCTCCGTCCCTTGCCGGCTTAACGGCCTCCACCGTAACATTGCCCTCGATACGGACAAATTCCCTGCTTTTTTCTCCCCGGCCGTCCGGGAATATGTTAAGCGCATACGGCTTATCGTTAAGCACTGCCGCAATCCTGTCGGAACGCTCCTCTATATCTTCATTGTCGCCCGCAACCAGCGCAAACCCGAAGCAGTGTTCTCCTATGTCGGCACGGGCGGAAAACCTGTCCTGCGGCAGAATATTCTCGTTTGCCCACGGATGAGCGCAGTAAGCGCAGCTGCGCAGCAAAGTCTGGGCAAGCACTCCGCCCTCGCAGGAGCAGGAATACGACGAATCGTTTGCAAGCAGCACCGAGCTTTGGTCGTCACGCACCCTTATCCACTGCTGGGCGACCGCCTCGCGTCCGTCGCTTATCAGGTCATCAACACCGAAGGCTATCCTGCCTTCAAAGCGGGTATCCTCCAGCACCGTGGGTACCTCCAGCTTAAACAGTGTATCTCCCGAAGCATTAAACAGCCTTATATCAATGCCTATCTCGTCGCCGAAGGCGGGCAGGCTGTACCTTATGCACGCCCAAGAATCCTCAAAGGCATAAATACCTTCAATGACGGTGCGCACCTCACCGCTCTGAATAATGCGCAGCGGCGGCAGCGTTTTGCTCTTGACATGCGCTATGTGAGCCGCTTTTTCCTCCGATACCAGGGTAAACTCGCCCTGTTTTGCCGTCATTTTATTATTGAAAAAACCCCAGGAATCCTCGCAGTCCTTATATGCGCATATTCTTACGCCCTCTTTAAGGTATTCCTTGCCGCCCTTTACAATGCTGCAAAGCCTTCCGTTTCTGTCAAAGGCTATACTCACGCAGCCGTTGTCAAACCGCCTGTCTGCGGGCATATCCGGTATTTTCGGCTTCTCTCCTCCCTCAGTAAAGCAGGAATAACGGGTCACGCTCATGGGCGGGAGCTGCGCCCTGAAGGAAATGCGCTTGCGCCAGTCAAGCGGAATATTGCTCTCTTCCTTTTCCAGCTGCACCGGCACCGGTTTTCCCTCCAGCATAAGCTTAGGCAGCTGCCAGCCCTTGCCGTCGTTCTGGTATGCCAGCATAAACTCGGCTGTGATCACCGTATCCACCGGGAACGGGTGCGGATTGTACACCGCTATCGGGTATTCTCCCGGAGCCGCCTTTTTCTCCCCTGCCGTCAGCGCAAAATACGCGCGGGCATGCAGCTTATCCAGTTCATAACGGGCATGCTCCATTATGCCAAGCGCCCTTTCCACCGCGCTCTGCACCGAGCTTCCGGGCAGAATATCGTGGAACTGAGCCAGCAGCAGGTCCTCAAGCGCCCCCTGCATTTCCTTTTCCGGATATTCCATCCGCCCCTCAAACGCGGCATGCGAGCAAATGCGCTCCGTGGAATACAGCTTGTTTTCCAGTGCCCGGTGCGCCTTTTTTATACGCGCCTGACTGGAGTAGCAGCCCATCAGGCATCTTCCCAGCGTGGTATTTACCTCCGTCATGAACTGCTCCGACGCCTGGGCAAAGTATTCCTCGGGCGTGGAATGTATTATCTGCGCATCGGCAGTCTCCTGCTTTAACGCCGCTATATCCTCTATATCCTTGCGCGACGGTCCTCCGCCGTGGTTGCCCACTCCCCACAGCACCAGTCTGTTCTGCCTTCCGTCCGGAGTGCCCGGTATATAGCACTTTATCTTTTCCGCAGCCTTTCCCATGCTGGAGGCGTAAAAGCCGTCCGCACGGTGTACATGTACGGAGTTGCCGTCAAATCCGTTCCAGACAAAATCCTCCTTGCCGCCAAGATCCATTTCGCCTGCCGTAGGACGGCATATTATATATCCGTCATAACCGGCCTGCTTAAGTATCTGCACCAAGCCTCTGGAATGTCCGAAGGGGTCGAAGTTTACCGCAACGGTGGGACGCGCGCCGAATTCGCCGTCAAAGAATCTGCGTCCCTGCTCTATCTGACGCACAAAGGATTCTCCGGATATAAGATTGCAGTCGGGCTGCAGATACCAGCCTCCCATTATGTGCCATTTACCCTGCCGTACAAGGGTCTTTATCCTGCCGTACAGATCAGAGTCATACTCCTTTATCCATTTGTACAAAAGCGCCTCATTGTGACAGAATATGTATCCATCATATTCTTCGCACAGCTGTGCCGCCGTTCTGAAGGTGGAAAGCGCCGCCGCCGCTCCCTCCTGCCACTGCCACTGCCACACCGGGTCCAGATGGGCCTGGCTTACAAGAAATATCTTTTTCATTATACTCTCCATTCCGCCGTTATACTCCGGCCCGGACAGGTTTCCTCTCTCCTCTGCCGGCAGGAAGATTCCGTTCTCTCCCGCCGTCTGCCGCCTTATAAGCGCACGGCATACCTGACCGCTCTTTGCATGTGATTTCTGCTTGCTTGTTTTATCTGTGCTAGTGCACCGTATAGCTATTCTATCATACCGCGAAACGATATTCCACCTACTGATAGTGGAATGTTCCCCGGTTACGCAATAAAATTCTAACGGTTTTCCGGATACAAACAGTCTGCAGCCTATTCCGACAAATAGTAATACCAGCTCAACCGCCCCATGGGCATGCATTTGCCCTGGGTATAGGTGTCCATTATATTGCTGCCGCTTACATTGTCCGCGGCCTTGAAATATATCCCGTCCGGCTTGCCTATATCGCTCAGTCTGACAGCCAGCTGCATCTTATCGCCACTTATGCTTACCTCTATATCCCCGGCCTCGCTGCGCGCCCCCGTGCTGTCCAGCCTGTACAGCTTGCCCTGCGACGGTACCGCTACATACTCATAGCTCTCCCAGCCCTTAAGCCCGGGCGTGCCCGTGCCGATGTATATATTTACAAAGTCTGCGCTGTCCGTGCTTACAAAATCCTTTTCGTTCTCCACCAGGAAATACAGCCTCTCTCCGTCGTCCGCAGCCTTTATGCGGCGCAGATTGTTCCGCGGCGCCTCCTGCACATACTGATACATATTGCCCACCGAAGCACAATTGCGGGCATATCCCTTTTCACAGCCCGAATAATATACGCTCTGCACGCTTTCCCACTGCGCCGCGTCGCCGCCGACATCTATTGCCTGCTTTGCCGGACGGGCTATCTCCCCCTCAAGGCCCTTAAAGCGCCTTATGTTGTCGCACAGCTGCAGATAAAATGCGTCCTCATAGCCTCCGTTTCTGGGCGGCTCTATATCCCGGCTGAACTCCTCTGTC
>JAQXIQ010000072.1 GCA_029007865.1 Bacillota bacterium | reverse complement strand
AGCGGCACCACAGGCAAGCCTACCGTGGTGGGCTATACCAAAGAGGATCTGGATATGTGGAGCGAGTGCATTGCGCGTCTTGCCGTGGCCGCCGGCGCAACCGACGAGGACATTGCGCAGATTGCCTTTGGCTATACCCTGTTTACCGGCGCCTTCGGGCTGCATTACGGGCTGGAGAGGCTGGGGGCAGCCATAGTGCCCATCTCCAGCGGCAACACCGAGCGCCAGATAATGATAATGAAGGATTTCCGTACCTCTCTGCTTGTGGCTACACCGTCCTATGCTCTCTACCTGGCCGAGACCGCCGAAAGGCTGGGAGTGATAAAGGAGCTTTCCCTGCGCATAGGGATGTTCGGCGGAGAGGGCATGACCGAGGCCATGCGCGACGAGCTGGAAGCCCGCCTGGGAATAACGGCAACACAGAATTACGGGCTTAGCGAGGTGTGCGGCCCGGGCGTCTCCGGCGAATGTGTCTGCAAGTGCGGCCAGCACATAAACGAGGATTTCTTCTACCCCGAGATAATTGACCCGGCTACCGGAGAGGTGCTGCCCGAGGGCGCGGTGGGCGAGCTTGTACTGACCCCGCTTCAAAAAACCGGCATACCCATGCTGCGCTACCGCACCAAGGATATAACCTCGCTGGTTTATGAGCGCTGCGACTGCGGGCGCACCACGGTGCGGCATACCACCATACAGGGCCGCTCCGACGATATGCTTATAATACGCGGCGTAAATGTGTTCCCCTCTCAGATAGAAGAGGTACTGCTCAAGATACCCGAGATAGGCCCTCACTATGAGATAGTTGTGCGGCGCGAAGGCTATCTTGATACGCTGGAGATACTGGTAGAGCCTACGGACTCTTCCGCGCTGGAGAACTACGCCAGCCTGGAATCGCTGCAGAATACCATCAGGGCAAGACTGCGTGTGACGCTGCAGCTGGACGCCAAAGTGCGTCTTGTGGAGCCCCATACTCTCAAGCGCTTTGAGGGCAAGGGCAAGCATGTGACCGATCTGCGCTCGCAGAGCGCAAAATAAAGCGCAAAACAGGCATTGCGGCAGCATCTGCTGCGGCAGTGCAGAGCAAAGCGTCAAAAAACCGAAACAGGCAGACAACAATAAGACAACGGAAAGGAAGCCTTTTAAGGCTGTCGGTATAAATTATGCCCCGATTGATGATAGGAAACGAAGCCGTAGCGCTGGGAGCGCTGGATGCCGGAGTATTGCTGGTATCCTCTTATCCCGGCACCCCAAGCACCGAGATAACGGAATTTGCCGCCAAGGATACATCCCGCCATGTGGAATGGGCGCCCAACGAAAAGGTGGCCGCAGAGGTGGCCGTGGGCGCGTCAATAGGCGGCGCCAGAGCCATGTGCTGTATGAAGCATGTAGGGCTGAATGTTGCGGCAGACCCGGTGTTTACCGCGGCATATACCGGCGTAAGCGGCGGACTTGTAATAGTGGTGGCGGATGACCCCGGTATGCACTCCTCTCAGAATGAGCAGGACAGCCGTTATTACGCCCTCAGCGCGCATATACCCATGCTGGAGCCCTCCGATTCTCAGGAGTGCTACGATTACTGCCGTCTGGCCTTTGATATCAGCGAACAGTACGATACTCCGGTATTTCTGCGCCTTACAACAAGGATAGCGCATTCCCAGAGCCTTGTGCAGCGCAGGGATGCCCTGGAACCGCGCCGTATTCCTTATCAGAAGAATACCGCCAAATATACCATGATGCCCGCCTTTGCCCGGCAGCGGCATATTCAGGTGGAAAAGCGGGAGGACAGGCTCAGAGCCGACTGCTCGGAAAGCGGCATCAATACCGTTATCCCCGGCGGCAGACAGGGCATAATATGCTCCGGTGCCGTGTTCCGCTATGCCAAAGAGGCTGCGCCGGACGCATCATTTCTGAAGCTGGGCATGTGCTATCCCCTGCCTGATGAGCTTATAAAGCGCTTTGCCTCCCAGGTGGATGAGCTTATAGTGGCGGAGGAACTGGAGCCGGTGATAGAAAACCATGTCCGCGCACTGGGGCTTGCATGCCGCGGCAAGGAGCTCTTTACGGTGCAGGGGGAATACAGCGCCGCCATGATAGCAAAGGCGCTGGGACGCAAAACTCCGGATTTTGACGCGGCGGGGGATCTGCCGGCGCGCCCTCCGGTGCTCTGCCCGGGATGCCCGCACAGGGCCGTGTTTTACACGCTCAGCCGTATGGGGCTTACCGTGACCGGAGATATAGGCTGCTATACTCTGGGCGCCGCCGCCCCGCTTAACGCCATTGATTGCTGCGTATGTATGGGCGCCGGAGTCTCCATGGCTCACGGCATGGACCGTTCCGGTACGGTGGACGCCTCCAGAACGGTGGCGGTGATAGGCGATTCCACCTTCCTGCATTCCGGCATAACCGGTTTGCTCAATATCGTCTATAATAAGGGCTGCTCCACGGTAATGATACTGGATAACTCCATAACCGGCATGACGGGCCATCAGCAGAACCCCGCTACCGGTAAGGATATACGCGGTCAGGAGGCCCCTGCGGTAAACCTTGAGCAGCTTTGCCGCGCACTCGGGGTGCGTGATGTAGCCACGGTGGACCCATTTGATATGAAGGCGCTCAGGGAATGCATCAAGGGTGCGCTTTCTCGCCGCGAGCCCTCCGTGATAATTGCCAAGCATCCCTGCGCGCTGCTTTCCAAGGAAAAGCATACCCCCATGCGGGTGACTGCGGACTGTATAGGCTGCAAGCGCTGTATGGGCATAGCGTGTCCGGCGCTGCGCTTTGAAAAAGGGCATGCCGCCGTTGACGCCTCGCTGTGCGTAGGCTGCTCGCAGTGCGCTTCGGTCTGCCCCAAAAACGCCATTGTAAAGGAGACGCCGTAATGATGAATATAGTTATAGTAGGAGTGGGCGGTCAGGGTACTCTGCTGGCCAGCAGGGTTCTGGGACGCCTGGGGACGCAGCTTTACCGGGACGTAAAGGTAAGCGAGGTACACGGCATGAGCCAGCGCGGAGGCAGCGTTGTTACATATGTGCGCATGGGGGACGAGATAGCCTCCCCGATTATTGAAAACGGCCAGGCAGATATAATTCTCGCCTTTGAGCTTCTGGAGGCGCTGCGCGCACTGCCGTATCTGAAAAAAGGCGGCAGGCTGCTGCTTAATACTCAGGAGATCCTGCCCATGCCGGTGGTAAGCGGCGCCTGCGCCTATCCGCAGGATATAATCAAGACACTGCAGGATAAGGGAGTGGATTACACCGCCTGCGACGCACTTGAGCTTGCGCTTAAAGCCGGGACCGCCAGATGCGTTAATACGGTAATGCTGGGGGTGTTAGCGCGTTCTGCGGATATTCCGCGGGACAAATGGGAGGAAGCGCTTATGGAATGCGTGCCTCCGAAAACCGCAGAGATAAACAGGAAAGCCTTTGAGTACGGATATAACGCATAGTCCGGAGGACGGATATGCAGGCATTATAAACCGCGCTGCGTCGGTCGGCGGCGTCCGCCGTTAACCGATTCGGCATTTTAACGAAAGGATATGTGAATACCGATGAATCAGTACTGGAACAAAACCTATGAATGCATGGATCGTACCGCCCTGCGTGAGCTCCAGGGAGAGCGCCTGCGCGCAACCGTAAAAAGGGTATACGAAAATGTACCGTTCTACCGCGAAAAAATGCAGCAAAAGGGCATCGCTCCCATGGATATCCGTACCATTGACGATATAGTAAAGCTCCCCTTTACCGTTAAGGACGACTTGCGCGACAACTATCCGTATGGACTTTTTGCTTCCCCCATGCAGGATATTACCAGGCTGCAGGCTTCCAGCGGCACTACGGGCAGGCTTACGGTGGTGGGATATACTCAGCGCGATATCGATACCTGGGCAGAGGTAATGGCAAGGAGTATGTACTGCGCCGGAGTAGACCGCAGCTCCATAGTTCAGGTGTCCTACGGCTACGGCCTGTTTACCGGAGGTCTGGGCGCGCATTACGGTGCGGAGAGGGTAGGCGCCACGGTAGTGCCCACCTCCTCGGGCAACACGGAGCGTCAGGTGCGCCTGCTGCGTGATTTCGGAGCGACGGCGCTGTGCTGCACCCCGTCCTATGCGCTGCATATTGCGGATACCATGGAGGATATGGGGGTTACGCTGGATCAGATAAAGCTAAAGAGCGGCATTTTCGGAGCCGAGCCCTGGACGGACGCCATGCGAAAAGAGATAGAGCATAAGCTGGGCATAGAATGCTTCGATATATACGGACTGAGCGAGATCACCGGCCCCGGAGTGGCGGTGGAGTGCAACAACCATAACGGACTTCATGTCTTTGAGGATCACTTCTTCCCAGAGATAATAGACCCGGATACCCTGGAGCCGGTTCCGGACGGACAGCCCGGAGAGCTGGTATTCACCACCATCACCAAGGAGGGTATGCCGCTGCTGCGCTACCGCACCCGCGACCTGTCCATGCTGGATGCTTCGCCCTGTCCCTGCGGACGGACGCACAGGCGTATGAAGAAGGTGCTTGGACGCTCCGACGATATGATAGTCATACGCGGAGTAAACGTATTCCCCACCCAGGTGGAGACAATACTTATAGAGATGGGCGAGGTGGAGCCTCACTATCTGTTGGTTGTGGACAGAGAGAACAACGCGGATACACTGGAGGTTCAGGTGGAGATGAGCCAGCAGCTCTTTTCCGACGAGGTGCGCCGCATAGAGGAGACCGAGCGCAGGATAAGAGCGCGCATACTTACCATGCTGGGCATTTCCGCCAAGGTTCGTCTGGTGGAGCCGCATTCTCTGCCCAGGAGTGAGGGCAAGGCAAAGCGCGTGCAGGATAACAGAAAGAACAAAATGTAAAGGAGAGAGCATTATGTTTATAAATCAGATCTCGGTATTTATGGAAAACAAAAAGGGCAGACTGTCCTCGCTTACCCGAATACTTGCGGAAAACAAGATCGACCTTGTAGCCCTGTCCATTGCCGATACCGCCGATTACGGCATCATGCGTGCAATAGTCAACCGCACCGAAGAGGCTGAGCGCGTACTGCGTCAGGCTGGCTTTATGGTAAGCACCACCAAAGTGCTGGGAGTGGTTGTGCCGGATTCACCGGGAGGCCTTGCCGATGTGCTGGATATCTTTACGCAGGGCGACATATCCGTGGAATATCTGTATTCCTTTGTGCGCAATCAGGGAAGAAATGCCCTTATAATGTTTAAGGTCAGCCCCTGCGACAAGGCGGTGGAGCTGCTCCGCAGCCACGGCATAGAGCTGGTTACCCAGCAGCAGGTCAACAGCCTGTAAGGGCGGCGTGCCAAGGAGATGATTTTGTGAGCAGACCTACCGTGGCGTATGTGGAACTGGACAATATACGTCAGAACATAAAAAATCTGCAGAGCCATATAGGCAATACAAAGATGATGTGTATGGTCAAGGCGGATGCCTATGGGCACGGGCTTGTTCAGGTGGCCCGGGTGTGCAGCGACGCCGGAGCTTACGCATTGGGCGTTGCCGCGACGGAAGAGGGCGTGCAGCTTCGTCAGGCGGGCATTGATCTGCCCATACTGTGCGTGGGGGCCTGCTTCCGCGAAAGCGCGCATGACGCCGTAATGCACGACATAACCCAGACCGTTTATGATGTTTCCTGTCTGGAGGCACTGCAGAGCGCCGCTGAAAAAACGGGTAAAAAGGCCAGGGTGCACATTAAAATAGACAGCGGAATGGCACGCCTCGGGGTGCAGAGCGAGCAGGAGCTGCTGGAAATAATAAAGGCGGTCAGGGCGTGCCCCGATATTGTCGTTACCGGAGCCTTTACCCATTTTGCCGCAAGCGACAGCGCAGATAAGGAGTTTACGCACCGTCAGGCCGAAATATTCAACGGTATGCTCAGAGTTCTGGAACGGGAGGGCTTTACCGATATAATCCGCCATGCTTCGTGCAGCGGCGCCGTTCTGGACTGTCCCGAATTAAGATACGACATGGTGCGCCCGGGTATAGCCATATACGGCTACTATCCGTCGCGCGAGGTAAGGCACGATATAATACTTAAGCCTGCGCTGCGCCTGGAGAGCCGGCTGACTCAGGTCAAAAGCATCGGCAAGGGGCAGAGCATAGGCTACGGCAGGAGCTTTGTTGCGCCGCGGGATATGCGCATAGGCATTGTCCCGATAGGCTACGGCGACGGTTACCGCCGCGGCAACAGCAATAAAGGCTACTGCGTTATATGCGGCCGTAAGGCGCCGATATGCGGCAGAGTTTGTATGGACCAGCTTATGGCGGATATTACCGATATACCGGATGCCTCTCCCGGAGCGCTGGTAACACTTATAGGGCAGCAGGACGGAGTACACATCTGGGCCGATGAAATGGCGGATATATGCGATACCATAAGCTATGAAATACTGCTCAATATTTCAAAAAGAGTGCCGAAGGTGTATTGTGGACGAAAATCGTAAAAGGCTCATTGCCGCGCGCAACGCAATTGAGCCGGCGGAAAGAGCGCTCTTTTCAAAAAATATATGCTGTGCTATAATTAACAGCAGCGAGTATAAAGCGGCCGGTAGCGTTATGTGCTACTATGCCGTAGGCAGCGAGGCAGACCTGTCTGTTCTTATTGCTCATGCCATGCAGAGCGGTAAACGGGTGCTGCTTCCCAGGTGCAACACCGCAGATACTACGATAACGCCGTGCGTTTTTGACGGCAGGCTGGTTCCCGGGGCTTACGGCATACCCGAGCCTGTCGGGGAGGCGGCGGAGCCCGACCTTATAGTCTGTCCGATGCTTGCCTTTAACGGGCAGCGGTTCCGGATAGGCTACGGAGCGGGCTATTACGACCGGTTGCTTGCCGGCAGCAGAGCCGTCTTCTTCGGCGCGGCTTTTGCGCAGCAGTACCGCGAGTTTGAGCCAAAGCCGCATGACGCGGCACTGCACAGGATATATACGCAGGAGGAAATCTTTTAGCGGCGAAAGGAAATAACCATGATAAAGGATACCTTAAAATTTTCACTCAAGCTCATGCTGATATTTGTGGCTATTACGGTTTTTACCATGATAGGCCTTACCCTGATATTAAGCGCCGATATCAGCATGCCGCTGCGTATGCTGGCCGGAGGCGTGTTTATACTGTTTTATATAGGGATGCTTTGGGATAACTGTTCGCGCTGGGGGGAGAAGGACTGCAAGGCGGTAATAACCTATGTCCGCAACCGCGGCAGCGCGGAGCAGCTCAAGGAGGCGCGCGGCCAGGTGTATTTCCCGCTTAAAGGCTTTGTCGCAGGCGCCGTGGCAATGCTTATACCGTTTATACTTACGGTGGTTTACTGCATTGTTTCGTATAAGGCTTACGAAACCGGAATGGCGGAAACCTCGGATCTGATTTACAACATTCTGTATCTGCTGTTCCTTGCATATACCCCTATGCTGGTTACGGCCACTCCGGTCACCACAACGGCGTTTTTCTTCTACGGCATGCCGCAGAGAGGGGATTTTGCCATCTACGGGATAGGCAACATGGTAATGCCGTATATGTTCTTTATTCCTATAGTTCTCTTTATTCTGGTGTGCGGCGTTTGCTATATCATGGGCTATACCAAAAGGCGCGGCGAGGTGCCGGCGCACATGCGGGAGGTATACTTCCCAAGGAACTGCAAATATGTGCCCATGGAACATACCGGCGAGGATGAAGAGGCGCCCGATACGGGGGCACCTTCCGCCTCTGCGGAAGGTGCGGAGGAAAGCCCGGAGGAAAGCCCGGAGAAAGGCTTGGCGGAAGGCGCCGCGGACGGCGTGAAAGCCACGGCGGACGATGCGGCCGGGGAAGACGGCGCTGCGGACGGCACCCAAGAGCCGGAAACGGCGGAGCATAGACAATGAAGGTAGCGGGCGGCATTTACAGGTCGCGCAGCCTGCTTTCACCCTCCGGCAGGGAGGTGCGACCCACCGCAGGCGTGGTCAAGGAAGCGCTTATGAATATGCTGGGGACCGACCTGCACGGCGCAAGGGTGCTGGAGCTGTTCTGCGGCACGGGTCAGCTTGGCATAGAGGCTGTTTCACGCGGGGCGGCAAGCTGTGTGTTTGTGGACAGCAGCCGTGCCAGCTGCGATATTACCCGCAGGAATCTTGATGCGTTGGGCATACGCGCGGAGGTCATTGCAAGCGACTGGGCGGCTGCCCTTAACAGGTTTGCTCCCGGCAGCTTCGATATAGTGATTGCCGACCCGCCGTACAGCTCCGGCGTATACGAAAGGCTGCAGCAGGAGCTGCTGAGCCGCGGGCTTCCGGCTTTGGGCGGAATACTGGTGCTGGAGCACGACAGAACTCTTGCGCCCGGCATCTCGGACGGCTTTACCGTGTATAAGCAGCGCGCTTACGGCAGACGCTGCCTGCTGCTGCTAAAGCCCGGACAGCCCGAACAAACAGCAAAGGAATAGAAAAGCATGAAAACCATAATTTATCCCGGGAGCTTTGATCCCATAACCTGCGGACATTTCGACCTGATACAGCGCGCGGCGAAGATGACGGACAGTCTTATAGTCGCCGTATTGCACAACAGCAACAAAAAAAGCTATTTTTCCATGCAGGAGCGCGTGGAAATGATAAAAAAATGCACAGAAAATATCCCAAATGTTACGGTTGACAGCTCGGAGGGTTTGCTGGTAGACTATATTAACAGAAAGGGCGGCAAGGTCATTCTGCGCGGACTGCGCGCCGTTTCGGATTTTGAATATGAACTGCAGTACGCCATGCTCAATCAGCGCCTTGATAAGAGCATAGAGGCAATATATCTCATGACCTCAAGCGAGTATTCCTTTCTCAGCTCCTCCATGGTGAGGGAAATCGGCTCGCTGGGCGGAGATATTTCCGGCATGGTGCCCGACGCCATTTGCTCCTATGTCAAGGAGCGCCTTATGCAGGAAAACAATAAAGACAAATAACATCCATTTTATAAGGAGTGTAAACAATATGTCCGTAAATGAATTGCTCGATACCCTCTTTGACGAACTGGAGGCTTCCAAAAAGGGCTTTATGTCCAGTAAAAAGCTGGTGGATACCGATAAATGTCTGGACTTAATAGACGATATCCGGGACAATCTTCCCGTAGAGCTGGAAAGGGCCAACAATATCATCAAAGAGCGCAGGCAGATACTGGCCGACGGCGAGAATGAGGCTCAGCAGTATATTGACGAAGCCAAGCGTCAGGCCGCTCAGCTTGTAAGCGAGACCGCCATTGTAAAACAGGCTCAGGAAGAGGCGGACAGGCTGATAAACGATGCAAAGATGAGCGCAAAGGAGATACGCCTGGGCGCTAAGGCTTATGCAAACGATGTACTGGAGGAGCTGGAGAATTATCTGGGCCGCACCGGCGAGCAGGTAAAGAAGAGCCGCGAGCAGTTCTCCAAATAGCGCACAGCGCCGAGCTTAACACTATTACGGTGCATATAATTGCCGCCGCCCACGCCGCGGAGGTAAGCATTGCTGCGGCACAAAACGCATACGAAAGCAGTCCGGCAAGGATTCGGGAGAGTATAAAGCCTGCCTTATTTATCCCTTCGGGCAGAAAGGACAGCGCCTGAGCTATTATGCACAGCCCGGAAAATGACAGCAGGAAGCAGGCCTGCGGGGGCGTTATCTGCATGGACAGCCCGCAAGTCATTTCCAGCAAGGCACCGGCTTTGCCGATATATTCGGAAACAAAGGCGTTTACGCAGCAAAAGAATACAATAAAGCCGCCTACCGTAAGCATTGACGAGACTGCCGATGAACAGGCCTGTCCCAGCGCCGTGCCTGCCGAGACGGTTTTTTTGCATTTGCCGACGCTGTCTGCGGGAGGCGGATATGTGTTTGGCAGAACTGCGTTTGGCATAGCCTGCTTTGCGGACGGCTTTTTGAGCAGAGCGGCCACGCGGAGGATACAGCAGGAGCACAGCACTCCGCCGATGTGGCAAAGCAGCAGCATCCCGCCGTCGCTGCCGGTAACACCGGCCGCATAGCCCAGCACGAATACCGGGCCGGAGGTGTGACACAGCGGAGCCAGAGCGCTGCATTCCTCGTAGGAAAGCTGGCCGTCCCTGTACATATCTCCCAGGGTCTTGGCTCCGGAGGGATATCCGCATAAAACCGACACCAA
Organism: Bacillota bacterium; assembly: GCA_029007865.1. GTDB lineage: Bacteria > Bacillota > Clostridia > Christensenellales > QALW01 > UMGS1338. The sequence continues at coordinate 2,344 of JAQXIQ010000072.1, read as the reverse complement.
AAACGGGTACGCTCCCCGTCGCGGAAAACCCAGCAGATGCAGCAGTGGGGAAAGCAGCCTGTTGACTGCGGTATCGGCGCCCAGCAGCAGCAGCGCCCGTGCGGCAAAAAGGAAGGGAAACAGCGACGGAAAAACACGGACAGCCCAAAGCGTAAGCCCGTTATATGCTGAATGCATAAGTCTTACCGGGTCTGCCGTTGATAAAACCAGAAAAACGATAAATAATATACAAATAACGGCTTTCAGCTTTTTCATATATCACCTGCACAGCGGTTTGAAGCGTCCGGAAAAGCGAAGGCTTCCGTCCTTAGATAAAATATTCTTTCCTGGAGGATTATATGATACAAAAAAGAAAGAGAATAGGCCTGGCACTGGGCGGCGGCGCGGCGCGCGGGCTTGCACATATAGGTGTGCTTCAGGTGTTTGGCGAACACAGGCTTCCGGTGGATTGCGTTGCCGGATGTTCCATGGGCGCGGTTATAGGCGGTATATACTGTTCCGGCATGGATATGTATGAACTGGAGAAAACAGCGCTTTCCATGTCGGAGAGAAGTATTTTTGATCTGGGACGGCCGCGCAAGGGAGTGCTGAAGGGCAAGCGCGCCGAGGATATCATTGACCAGCTGTGCGGCGGCAAGACCTTTGCGCAGTGCCCCGTACCCTTCTGTGCCACGGCAACCGACCTTGTTACCAGCTCTACTGTGGCGCTTACCGAGGGCTCTCTGAGCCGCGCGATAAGGGCATCCATAAGCATACCGGGCGTGTTTGAGCCGGTGGACTGGGACGATATGATGCTGGTGGACGGCGGAGTGACCGACCGCGTCCCGGTGGATCTGTGCAGGGATGTCTTGGGCGCGCAGTATGTTATCGCGGTGGATGTGGCGTTCCGAGGCTGGAGGAGGCCCAAGCCCACAAACATAATACAGACCATTTATCAGTCCTTTGAGACTTCGGACTGGTGCAATGTGCAGAATGCCCTCCCCCAGAGCGACATTGTCATAGCACCCGATGTCGGCCCCTTTGATGAAAAAAATCTGCGTGACGCACAGGCGTGTATTCAGGCCGGCAGGGAATCCGCAGAGGCGGCCATAAACCGCGTTAAGAACGATCTGGAACTGTGGGATGAAATGCTTTAACCCTTGTTAATGCGCGAAGGGAGGCTACAATAAAGCATGAACGGCAAAAGCAAAAAAGAGCTTATCAGGACACTTAAGTTTACTCTGTTTTCCGTAAGCGCCGGAATAATACAGATTCTGTCCTTTACCCTTATGAATGAGCTGCTGAAGTGGAATTACTGGGTCTGCTATCTTATGGCGCTGCTGTTGTCCATAATCTGGAACTTTACCCTTAACCGTAAAATTACCTTTAAGTCAGCCGCCAATATACCGGTTGCAATGCTTAAGGTTCTGGCCTTTTATGCGGTATTTACGCCGCTTTCCACCTGGGCCGGAGACGCACTTACAAACGGAGGTTGGAACGAATATCTGGTGCTGGGGCTTACCATGGTGACAAATTTCGTCACGGAATACCTGTACGACCGCTTTTTTGTTTTCGGCAAAAGCATTGATACCGCGGTAAAGTCAAATGACAAAGAGGACGGAGAGAAACGGCATAACGGCTAATACCGCGCAGCCCGTACTTGCGCTGCCCGTACTTGTTTGAGCAACGGTGAATTTAACATAAAAATCCCGCCGGCTGATATATACCGGCGGGATTGTCTGTTTATGCACTGCGGAGACAGGGCTCGCTTTTAAGCGTTGGGGCCTGCTTCAACGATCTCCTTGGGCATGTGAGTGTACTTCTTGAAGTTCTCGTTAAAGCGTACGGCCAGCTTTTTGGCGGCGACGTCATATTCGTCCTTATTGCTCCAGGTATTGCGGGGATTGAGAATCTCGGCAGGTACGCCGGGGCAGGAATTCGGAATATAAACATTGAATGTCGGGTCAAGCTCATAGCCGACCTTGTCAAGCTCTCCGTTAAGAGCAGCCGTAACCATGGCGCGGGTATATTTCAGGCTCATTCTCTTGCCTACGCCGTAGGGACCTCCCGACCAACCGGTATTGATGAGATATACCGAGGCACCGGAGGCGTCTATTCTCTCGCCCAGCATCTGCGCGTATACGGAGGGGTCAAGGGGAAGGAAGGGCTCTCCGAAGCAGGTGGAGAAGGTGGTCTGAGGCTCGGTTATGCCGCGCTCTGTGCCGGCCAGCTTGCTGGTGTAGCCCGAAACAAAGTGGAACATGGCCATGTTTTTATCCAGCTTTGCAACAGGGGGCAGAACTCCGAATGCGTCGGCGGTAAGGAATACCACCGCCTTGGGTACGGGGCCCACTCCCGGGATGGC
>JAQXIQ010000071.1 GCA_029007865.1 Bacillota bacterium | reverse complement strand
GGGCTTTCCCATCTGGGTGACTATGAGGCTACTCTGTTTTCTCCTTACAGCCATAACAGGGCATACGGAGAGTGTCTGGCAAGGGGGGAGCAGTATACTGAGCTTGCCGAGGGAAAGGCGACCTGCAAAGCAATTATGGTGCTCAGCGCCGTACATGATGTGGAAATGCCGATATGCGGGGCACTATACGAGGTAATGTTTAACGGCTATGACCTTAAAACCGCAATCGGGGAGCTTTTTTTAAGAGATATTAAAAAGGAATTCTGAATGAATACATTTCAAAAGATATATAATGCAGTTAAGATGATACCGGAGGGCTATGTTGCAACATACGGGCAGATAGCCGCCATGGCGGGCAACGGACGGTGGGCGCGCATTGTGGGCTATGCCCTGCATGTCAATCCGGACCCGGATCATATCAAATGCCACAGGGTGGTGTTTAAGGACGGCTCGCTCAGTCCGGCCTTTGCTTTCGGAGGCTGCGATGAGCAGAGAAGGCTGCTGGAGGCGGAAAATGTCGTTTTTCTGGATAACGGAAAGGTGGATATGGAAAAATGTCTGTATATAAAAAGCTTTTGATTCTGCCGCTGTGCATTTGCCTGTCGGTGCTGTGCGCCTGCGGCGCCGACGGCACAGACACCGGTGACACCGCGCCGCATGAGATTACCACCCCTTTTATACAGCAGGGGGTTCTGTCAGACGAAATACAGGGTCGTTTTTTGAAAAGCGGCAACAGCCTTTATTATGCTGCCTCGGACAGCATTCAGCTCTATGACGGTGCCGGCTGCTCGCTGGTGGTTACGGCGGATAATCCTTCCTATCTGAGCATCCGTGACGGCAAGCTGATATATCTGTGCGTATCCGAGCGCGTCAATTATAAGCCTTCACGGCGGGAGATACGCAGTTATGACCTTACGGACGGCTCCGTTGAAATCCTGGCTTCCGGGAATATTGATTTTATTGCCTGCAGCGACAATGCAATATATTATACCGAGGCGCTTTCCGATATGAAGCGTATTGCGTTCGGTGCGGCAGAGACCCTCTTTTCCGGGGAACTTTCGCTGCCTTTCCGGAGCGGAAACATGGTTTACCTCGGCATTGACGGGGCTCTGTGCGAACTTGACCTGATAAGCGGCGTGTACACCATGCTGCTGGACAAATGCTTTCCTCAGAATATTTTTGCCTCCGGCGATCTGGTGTATTACTGCTCCGAGGACAATCTGCAGCTTGCGTCATATAACACTCAAAGCGGCGGCATCGAGTATCTGACTGTAAACAATTACGGCCTTACGGCGCATGACGGGGAACTGTATTACATTGTCAACGACGGCGGCTTCTTTATCGTGCGGGTGTCGGACGGGGAAAGGGTAATATCCCTGGGCAGCATTCAGAACAGTTCCGCTCCGTTTTTTGACGGCAATTGGGTATATCTGCTTATAAGCTCTGATGATTATTACGGGCTTGCACGCTGCGCAGTTTCGGGCGGCGCAATGGAAAAGCTGTCCCAGTCTCAGGGGTAACGTAAGGATAACAAATAAAGCCTTCGGCGCGTAATGCCGAAGGCTTTTTTAATATCATGTGTTGTCTGTTTTTCAGGCAGACGCCTTACATGGAAAGCACGTTTGCAAGATTGTAGAGATTGTTATTGACCTCTTTTTCCACCTTGAGGGCCTCGTGTATGTCCATATTGAATATCTGATCGTCTTTTATACCCACGACCTGACCGCCGATGCCCTTATCCAGCAGGTTAACCGCATAAAAGCCGAACATACTGGCAAGCTGGGTGTCCCTTGCGGAGGGGGCTCCGCCGCGCTGGATATGTCCAAGCACCGTTGCGCGTGCCTGCATTCCGGTGCGCTCCTCAATAACCTTGCTGATTTCGTGTCCGCTGCCGCAGCCCTCGGCAAGCAGCACTATGGAGGCCATTTTGCCTCTCTCCTTGCCGCGGAGCAGGGTGGCGCAGATATCATCGATATTCCAGTCGCGCTCCGGTATGATTATGCACTCGGCGCCGCCCACAAGCCCGGAATACAGAGCCAGATCTCCGCATTTGTTGCCCATTACCTCCACTACGCTTACACGGTCATGACTGGTCATGGTATCCCGTATTTTGCGTATGGCGTCCAGAATTGTGTTGAGCGCGGTGTCAAACCCCAGCGTATAATCGGTATAAGCAAGGTCGTTATCTATCGTTCCGGGGATTCCTATGGCCGGTATGCCGTAATTGGTCAGCACCTGCGCGCCCTGGAAGGAGCCGTCTCCGCCTATGACTACAACGCCCTCAATGCCGCGTCTGCGGATGTTTTCCAGCGCTACGGCCTGCCCCTCCTTGGTCTTGAACTCAAGACAGCGCGCCGTTTTAAGGATGGTGCCGCCGCGGTTAATTATGTCTCCTACGCTCCGGAGATCCATATCGTGCATTTGATCCTCTATAAGCCCCCAGAAGCCGCGCTCTATACCTACGGGAGTCATTCCGTGATAGATAGCGGTGCGTACGATGGCTCTTATACAGGCGTTCATCCCCGGTGCGTCGCCGCCGCTGGTAAGCACACCTATTCTTTTCATATATATCACCGTTCCTTTTTGAGTAAGCTGCGGAGTGATTATATGCAGCGGCAAAGCGCGCGTGGCGTCTGGGCAATACGCTCAGTGCTGCAAACTATCCGAAGCATATTTTCTTTCGTAACAGTATAACAAATAGTGTGCGGTTTGACTAGTGATTTCGGTCAAAAAAATAGCAATTTTCTTTATTTTCATTGTATATTCAAGTTGCGGCGCCTAATAAATCCGCGTCGTAATTTATTCTTGACATGAGGCCGGGGCTAAACTATAATTCCGCTTGAGGAGCATTTTGCGCAGGCTGTGCGGCAAATCCGTTTGCTTTTGTCCTGCCTGTGCGGTTATCCTCAGCAATATAAAAGAAAGGGTGCCTTGCAAGGTAAGGTGCGGTATTACCGTATGAAATACAGTATTATAGGTCAACAGCTTCCGGCGGTCCAGTGCGATCTGGAGGAAAACGAATCCATGGTTACGGAGAGAGGCTCAATGTGCTGGATGAGCCCCAATATGCAGATGACTACCACCTCCCGCGGCGGAGTCGGCAAGGCTTTGGGCCGTATGTTTGCGGGGGAGGGGTTGTTTCAGAACATCTATACCGCGCGCGGCGGAAGAGGCACCATTACCTTTGCCTCCAGTTTTCCCGGGTCCATACGCGCCTTTCAGATAACTCCGGAAAGGACGCTGATTGTCCAGAAAAGCGGGTTTCTTGCCTGCGAGGCCGGAGTACAGCTGTCCGTGCATCTGCAGAAGAAGCTCGGGGCCGGTTTTTTCGGCGGTGAAGGCTTTATCATGCAGAAGCTTACCGGAAACGGAACGGCTTTTGTGGAGATAGATGGCTATGCCGTGGAATATGAGCTCAGGCCCGGGCAGCAGATAGTGGTGGATACCGGATACCTTGCCGCAATGGATTCCACCTGCAGCATTGACGTTGTTACCGTTCCGGGAGTAAAGAATGTGCTTTTCGGGGGAGAAGGGCTGTTCAATACTCTTATTACCGGGCCGGGCAGAATAATTCTGCAGACGATGCCGGCTTACGCAGTAGCGGGAAGCCTGGCTCCGTTTTTCCCCGGCAGGGGCTGACGAGGATTACTCCGGCTCAAACGGCGTATGCGTAAAGAAAACGGCCATGGTTTTTCAAGCCATGGCCGTTTTTTTGCAAAACGTCGCTGCGTTTATTGCGTTTATTGCGGTTTTAGCGTCAGTCTGCGCCGGGTTTGTCTTTTCCGTTTGGTTCGGGTTTCTTTTTAAGAGTGAGAATTATCACTGCGGATCCGGCTGCGATAACAATGCCTACCGCTATATAAATCCATGTTTTGCCGGAGGCCTGCGGTGCGCCGGGTGCCGTCCGGGAAGGCGTGGGCGCGGCGGAAGGGTCGGAGGTGTCGGAGACGGCGGGAGAAGCACTGGGGTCTTCGGTCGCGTTTGTCAGCATGCCGGTAATGCGCCCTGCGTTATTGTCGGCTTCCGTACCGTAAATAAACATATTGTCAATTATAATGTCCTCTTCGGTTTCCGGGTTAAGCACTCCTCCGCGGATTATCAGGCCCAGACTGTCAATGTGATCGGAGGCGTCCCAGCTACCGGTGCTGCGGTTTATCAGACTGCCGAAGGGGAAAAGCACATAGCCCTTAAAGCCGGCTTCTATAATCGGCATGCAGTGTATGTCCCATGTGTCATCGGTATCGCAGGGATAGTACTCCTCAAGCTCGGTATCGTAGCAGTAGGTAAGCCCGGTGCATATATACTGTTTTCCGTCCGGGTTTTTGCTCTGCCAGCCTATAATGACATCGCCGGCGGTATTGTTCTCAATGTAGAACCCCATCCCCAGCGCCGAAGCAAACTGAGCGCGTCCGTCGGGATTCGCGGGCAATTCAAGATTAAAATACATATCGGCGGCGCCGCCGTCATAAAAACGGAAATAGCCGTCCGTGATGCGCATAAGGTGGGTCAGGGAAGAGGAATACAGCTCAAATCCGGGAGTTGACTGGTCAATTTCGGTGTCGGCAAAAGAGGAAAAATCCTCTATAACAAAAATATTCATTCCGGCAGTGTTCCACGGCGTCGCGGCTTCTGCGGCAAAGGCTCCGCTCACGGTGCAGACTGACAGTATAAGGGCCAGCAGGATTGAAATCTTTTTCATAAAAACCAACCTTTTCAGAATAATACGGCGTCGGGACGGCGGAAGCTGACTTATCGCTTCTGCATAGCTTCGACAGTACCGCTGTTTATGATTATAATATAACAAGCACGGTCTTCCAAGGGGAATTCGTAAGAATTTATGTTTTTTTGTTTTAATTTGATTTTAGTTTGGAGTTTTGTTTTCACGTTTGTTCGTCTCGGAGCTTGTGCGGCACAGAGCCGCGGCAAGATTAAAATAAGGAACGCGACCCGTGCGTACGGCAAAACCCAAGCATCATGGCCTGATGTGAAAAATATGCGAAACTTTGGGACTTCGGAGCATTTTTATTCAATAAAACCGTAATATTTTTTAAAAAAATATTTAAAAATGCTGTACAAATTCAAAATTGTGTTGTATAATAAACCCGTGAAAATCAGAGTCCCCCCTAAGCTCTGTATTTTTCATGATACTCCTTTATATTATGTGCAGGGTATTTGGTCCCCCCCTTATACCTTGCGCGAGATTACTCTGCATTGCCGTTTTCAGGCAGCGCGGTTATTATAGCGGGCGAACGGGTTTTCTTATCCGGTCGCCTTTTGTTTTTAGCATATTCCTTTTTGCGGTTTATTCTGTTTTATTCCTTTTGCGACACAATAGCAGCAATATCGCGGTATACCTTCGCTGTTTCCGTAAAGCAAAAATACACCGTGCACGGTGCGCGACGGTGTATTTTGCGAATATACGGCAGTTTGCATCCTGCATCTGTTAGCGGAGTATGGCGCTACAGGCTTATGCCCAGCAGACGGGCGGCGTTGCCGTAGAGTATGTCCTCCCGCTCCGACTCCGTCAGAGGTATGTTCATAAAGCGCCCCAACTCTTCCTTGGCTCCGGTTAGCGGATAGTCCGTGCCGAACAGCACTCGTTTTGTGCCGTGCGCCCGGATCAGCCGGGCCATTTCGTCATAGCTCAGGCCGCACATGGAGCTGGAGGTATCTATGTAGCAGTTTCTGCCTATAAGGTATTTCTCGGCGTCCTCCCATTCGGAGTATCCGCCCATATGCGCGGCAATCACGGTAAGGCGCGGGAACATATCCAGTATCCGCGCTATTTTTGCGGGTTTGGAATAGGTGGTGTTGCGGTCTCCCACATGGATCAGTACAGGAAGCCGTCCCTCGCATGCGCCGTAAATGCGCAGCATTCCGTCGCAGAGTGCGTCGGCGTGCTGAAAGTCCGGATGCAGCTTTACGCCGTGCAGCCCCAGCTCTTCTATGCGCCGTGCTTCGTTTTCTATATCGTCAAAATCCGGATGCAGCGTGCCGAAGGCTATAAGATAAGGGTCCTGCTCCTGAGCCCGGGAAAGCCAGTTGTTTATATTTGTAACCTGTTTTGCGGTCGTGGCCGTGGAGCATACGACCAGACGGCTTACTCCGCCTTCATGCGAGGAATCGACAAGATGCTGCAGAGTTCCGTCGCCGTACATGGGCAGGTGATAGTAGTTTTCCAAAAAGTCTCTTGCTTTTTTTGCTACTGCGTCCGGAAAAGCGTGTGCGTGAAAGTCAACAATTTTCATGGCGGAAAGTGTCCTTTGCTGTAATATGTTTTATTATACAGCAAAAAGCCAAAATATAAAAACGGTTTTGAAAAGTATTTCAAAGAATTGTCCGTTATGATATAATATAAATAATAAATGACGGCGGCAAGCGGCTTGTGCCGTGATTCCGGACCGGTGCGTATGCGGATACCTGCCCGGAAATACGCAACAGGTACCGTCAAAAGTTAAACTCGGGGGACTGAAAATGAGAGCGGTAATAATTGTTCTGGACAGCTTCGGAATAGGCTGTCTGCCCGACGCCGCGAAATACGGCGACGAGGGCTGCAATACGCTCAGGAGCTGTGTTGAGCGGGGCGGCGCGAGGCTGCCTAATATGCAAAGGGCGGGGCTGTTCAATATCGACGGCTGCGGCTGGGCGCCGGGCACGGGAGCGCCGCAGGCGCGTTTTGCCAGGGCATCCGAGATTTCGGCGGGTAAGGATACAACTACGGGGCACTGGGAGCTGGCGGGCACAGTGTTAAGTAAGCCCTTTCCGGTCTTCCCGGACGGCTTTCCCGAGCAGCTTATGCGCCGCCTGTCGGAAAAGACGGGGCGCGGCATACTGTGCAACCGTCCCGCTTCCGGTACACAGATAATAAACGAGCTGGGTGACGAGCATGTGCGCACGGGCAATATTATTGTATATACCTCGGCGGACAGCGTTTTGCAGATCGCGGCGCATACCGATGTTGTGCCGCTTAACGAATTGTACGCTATATGCGCTGCGGCGCGGGAGCTTTGCGTCGGGGAATATGCCGTGGGACGGGTTATCGCGCGCCCCTTTAACGGCCACTCCGGTCACTATGTCAGGACTGCCGACAGGCACGATTTTTCTCTTGAGCCCGGGACTACGGTTTTTGACCTTGTTAAGGATGACGGTATGGAATGCGTGGGCATCGGCAAAATAGGCGATATTTTTGCACAGAAGGGGCTTACGCGCAGTCTGCCGTCCAAGGGCAACCAGGCCTGTACCGACAGCCTGTGCGAGGTGCTGCGGCAGGAGTTTGACGGCCTGGTCATGTGCAATCTGGTAGATTTTGATATGCAGTACGGGCACCGCAGGGACTGCGCCGGATATGCCGGGGCGCTGGAAGCATTTGATGCCGGACTGCCCGGCATACTCGGCCTTTTGCGTCGGGACGATATGCTTATCGTTACGGCGGATCACGGCTGCGACCCTGCATGGCGGGGTACGGATCACACCAGAGAGTACATTCCGGTACTGTGCTTCGGAGAGGGCATAGAGCCGGGTAATGCCGGCACGCGTGCAGGCTTCGGCTGCGTGGGGGCTACTGCGGCAAAATGGCTGGGAGTACGCTATACGCTCAGCGGCGTCAGTATAATCTGACGGGGAGAAAGGATTGCAGAATATTTAACAGGAGGGATATCCATGATCAGAGAGGCGGAAAATGCCGCAAATTATATTTTGAATGTGTGCGGTAAAACACCGGATTGTGCCGTAATCCTGGGGTCGGGGCTGGGACAGTGGGGAGACACGCTGGAAAACGGGCATGTCATTCCTTATTCCGAGATACCCGGGATGCCTGTTTCCTCGGTGAAGGGGCATTCGAATTGTTTCATCATCGGAGAAAAATGCGGCAAAACCGTTCTTGCAATGAAGGGCAGGATACATTTGTACGAGGGCTGGTCCGCTCAGGAAACGGTGTTTCCCATAAGGATAATGAAGCGGCTTGGGGTCACAAAGTTGATCATAACCAATGCTGCCGGAGGGGTTAATACCGATTTTAAGCCCGGAGACCTTATGCTTATAACGGATCATATCAATCTTTCCGGGCATAACGCACTCAGGGGCAGTGAGGCCACGGAATTCGGAGAACGCTTTCCCTCCATGAGCGCGGCATACGATAAAAGGCTCAGAGAGGTCGCACAAAGGGCGGCTTCGCGGCTTGGGATAATGCTGCGCAGCGGGGTATATTTTTATTCTGTAGGCCCCAGCTTTGAAACTCCGGCGGAAATACGCGCAATCCGGATTCTGGGCGGAGACGCCGTAGGCATGAGCACCGTTCATGAAACGACTGCGGCGGTGCAGCAGGGTATGCGGGTGCTTGGTATATCCTGTATTACCAACATGGCGGCGGGTATTCTGGATGTGCCGTTAACGCACAGCGAGGTGCTGGAAACGGGAGAGCGGGTCAAGGACAAATTCGCAATGCTTGTTGATGAAATAATCCGAATTATTTAGAATTTCCGAATAAAAACCTCTTTTTTGTACAATATAGTGTACAAAAGGAGGTTAAAAGATGCAAAAAATAAAAACGATTTCGGCATTGCTTGCCTTTGCCGCAGTGATATGCTTTGCAGCCGATGCGGTCGCCGCACCCGAGAAAGCCGATGCCAGATCCGCAATTCTTATAGAGTGCGATACCGGCACGGTGATGTACGAGCAAAACGCAGACGAGCGACTCCCCATAGCAAGCGTTACAAAGATTATGACGCTCTGCCTTATTTTCGACAGGATAGAGGCCGGAAGCCTTGCCTGTGACGACTTGGTTCAGATAAGCGAAAATGCCGCCGGAATGGGCGGTTCGCAGGTGTTTCTGGACGCGGGAGAAAGCTATGCGGCGGGCGATCTTATAAAAAGCATAATTATTGCTTCGGGCAACGATGCCTGCGTCGCCATGGCGGAGCATACGGCCGGAAGTCAGGAGAGCTTTGTCTCCCTTATGAACGATAAGGCCAAAGCGCTGGGCATGGAAAACACGCACTTTGTCAACTGTACCGGTATGCCGGCTCCGGAGCACTATTCCACCGCCAGAGATGTGGCGGTCATGTCAAGGGAGCTTATTAAGCACGAGATGTTTTTTAAGTGGAGCAATATCTGGATGGATGAACTGGCTCACAAGGGCGGACGCATAACCGGACTGACAAATACCAATAAGCTGGTGAGGTTTTTTGACGGCTGCGACGGTATCAAAACCGGATACACCTCGGAGGCCGGACACTGTGTTGCGGCAACGGTAAAACGCGATAATATGCGCCTGATAAGCGTTATAATTGGCGGCAAAACAAGTCAGGGGCGCTTTGATGACGCCAGAAATCTCATCAATTACGGCTTTGCAAACTATAAAAAAACCGAGCTGCTGCAGCCCGGGATGCTGCCCGATGCAATTGAGCTTAAAAACGGCATGACGGACAGCGTCCGGGTAAAGCCGGACGGTCTGCCGTCGGTCATACTGGAAAAAAGCCGTGCGGGAAACATAGAGGCCCGGACGGATATCCCACAAAGCCTGAACGCGCCCGTCAAAGCCGGGGACAGAGTGGGCGGCATAGTGTTTTTGCTGGACGGCCGCGAGATAGCCAAGGTCAATGTCGTAGCGGATCAGGACGGCGTACAGGCCACTGTGGGAGAATTCTTCTCCAAGCTTATCCGGCACTGGTGAGCAGCTGTTTTATCAGCTTTTCATCCGGTGTTACAAAATAAGTGGTATAATCTTGGTAAATGACCATGCCGGGTTTTGCCCCGCGTGGTTTTTTTACGTTTTTTGCAAGCGCGGCGTCCACTGCGACATTGGAGGAGAGACGGGCTTTGGAATAATATGCGGCCAGACATGCCGCCGTTTCGATGGTTTTTTCGGACGGAGCGGCAGAGCGGATGATGACATGTGAGCCGGCGGCGTTTTTAACGTGCAGCCACAGCTCATCCGGGCGTGCGGTGCGCAGCGAAAGGGTATCGTTCTGTATGTTGTTTCGCCCCACCAGTATTTCCGTGCCGTCTGGCGACAAAAAACGCATAGGGGCGGACACCGCCTGTTTCACCGGCTTTTTGGGGGCGCGCAGATAGCCCTGCTCAATAAGCTCACGGCGCACCTCGTCAAGCTGTTCCGGAGTTGTACAGCTTTCCAGGCTCACCGCCAGGCTTTCAAGATACACAATCTCCGCGTTGTTCTGGCTTATCTGCTCATCCAGCATACGGGATGCCGTTTTGAGCTTGGCGTATTGCTTGAAATATTTCTGGGCGTTGGCCTGGGGCGAAATACTGCCGTCAAGCGGTATGGTGACCGTTGCGGAGTCAGGGTCATAGTAATTTATTACCTCTGCGCTTTTGCTGCCCCGTTTAATTGCGTGCAGGTTGGCGGTAAGCAGCTCTCCGTATACGCGGAGGGTTTCCATATCCCGGCATTCCAGAAGCTTCTGCGAATAAATCCCGCGCTTCTTTTCACAGCGCTCCAGCAATGAATTTATCATATCCCGCAGCTCCTTGGAGCGTGCCTTGGCGTGAGCCAACATATCCCTCGTGCCGTAGAACTCGTCCAGCATCCCGGAAAAGGAGGGGCGCGCTTCCTGCTGCCCGGCCGTAATATAGGGGAAGGGAAGATAATCCCTGGGCTCCCCGTCTATGCATACCAGAGTGGGCGAGTAGTCCTTTGCGTACACTTTCTGCATATATTTTGCGGGGCCGTCCGGACCCAGGGCGCACATTTCTTCAGCGGCGGCTTTGGAAATGCCGGTAAAGGCGGCAAAAATCCTGCCGGGAGCAGGCTGCGGGTTATCGCGCAAAAATTCGGCCATGTTTTGCGCGGTGGGCTCCAGCTTGCCCTGAGACGGCGGCGCCTGATAGGCTTCGTGGGGAAGTACGCACCGCAGACGGGAAATGTCGGGAGTAACGCGCCGGAGTGCGTCGATTATTGTGTTTTGACCGTCCAGAAGAATTATATTGCTGTATTTGCCCATAATCTCTGCGGCGATGCGTTTTTTTACAAGGTCGCCCATCTCGTTTGAGACAAGGGCATCTATAAAAACAACACGCTCGTTGCCCATCTGGGTTATCTGCTCTATGCGCCCGCCCGAAAGATGCTTGCGCATAAGCATACAGAAGGCCGGAGCAATCTGGGGATTATCGAAATTGCGCGAGGTAATGTGCAGACGAGGATTGTTCCCCAGCGTAAGCATCAGCTTTTTTGTTTTGCCCCCGGCACGCACCGAAATGAGCAGCAGGTCTCGCTCCGGCTGTTGTATTTTATCTATCTTGCCTCCGGCAAGCTCCCTTGTAAGCTCGGCACATACGGCGCCCAGCGTTATACCGTCCATCGGCATGATGCATAATCCTCCGTAAAATGGGTTTGATTTTATACCGCATATGTCGCCGCAAAGCATAAAAACGACATTATGACGCCGCAACTGTCAGAAAACTCTTGCGAATAAATCAACAATATGATACACTATATTGCATGTTTTGTGAATATAAATTGTAAATTTTTTTGGAGGAAGCTGAATATGAGCACTTACGAGAAGAACGATAAAAACCAGGCGGTTATTACCGTAACGGTAAGCGGTGAGGATTTTGAAAAGGCGGTGGAGGCTGCGTACCGCAAGACGGCGGGAAGATATGCCATTGCCGGCTTCAGGAAGGGCAAGGCTCCGCGCAAGCTTATCGAAAAGTATTACGGCGAGGGCGTATTCTTTGAGGATGCCTTCAATGAGGTGTGCGGCCCGGCGTACGGCGCTGCAATCGACGAGCTTAAGCTGATACCGGTAAGCCGTCCCGATATAGACATCAAGGAGATCAAGGATGACAAAACCGTGATTTTTACTGCCACCGTAGATCTCAAGCCCGAGGTTAAGCTGGGCAAATACAAGGGTATAAAAGCAGAAAAAAATGAGTATACTGTATCCGATGACGATATCAAACGCGAGCTGGACGCTTCCCTGGAGAAGGTTTCCCGCATGGTGGATGTTCAGGACAGAGCGGTAAAAAGCGGAGACACGGTATCCATTGACTATTCCGGAAGCGTGGACGGCGTTAAGTTCCCCGGCGGCACCGCCGAGAATCAGACTCTGGTAATAGGCTCCAATACCTTTATCCCCGGCTTTGAGGACGGGGTGATCGGTATGGAGATCGGTCAGGAGAAGGACATCCAGGTTACCTTCCCGGAGGATTATCATGCAGAGGACCTCAAGGGCAAGGACGCCGTGTTTGCGGTAAAGCTCCACGGCATACAGTAAAAACCGGTGCCGGCGCTGGATGACGACTTTGCCATGGATGTCAGCGTGTTTGACACTCTTGACGAATATAAACACGACATCAGGGCTCAGCTTCAGAAGAG
>JAQXIQ010000070.1 GCA_029007865.1 Bacillota bacterium | reverse complement strand
CAAAGACCGGATGAACTGGAAAAGCTGGTGGAGATAGCAAAGATTCAAAGCACGGAGGCTTCTAATGCGATTGAAGGTATTGTTACAACCAATACCCGTATTAAGCAGCTTGTGGAGGAGAAGACTACACCACGAAATCGTGACGAGCAGGAAATTGCCGGTTATCGCGACGTGTTGAGCATTATCCATGAGAGCTTTGATGCTATTCCGTTAACCAGAGACTATATCTTGCAGCTGCACAAGATTATGTACAGCCATATGAATAATCCTTTTGCAGGACAGACCAAGAATGTACAGAATTATATCAGCGCTACTTATCCGGACGGACATACTGAAATCTTGTTTACCCCCCTTGCCCCGTTTGAAACGCCGGAGGCGCTGGATAGAATCTGTGAAGAGTACAATAAGGTGATTGGCAATATGGAGCTTGAGCCGTTGATTGCCATCCCAATCTTTATTCACGACTTCCTGTGTATCCATCCGTTTAACGACGGTAACGGCAGAATGAGCCGTCTGCTGACTACTCTATTGCTTTATCGCTGCGGTTTTTATGTCGGCAAGTATATTTCTTTGGAGGCTAAAATAGCAAAGAATGAGGATCTGTACTATGACGCACTGAACAGAGCGCAGTATGGTTGGCATGAAGGCAATGAAGATGTTGTACCGTTTATTAAGTATCAGCTAAGCACTATTTTGGCTGCTTACAAAGACTTTGGCGATCGATTTGCAATCGTGGAGGAGAAGCTTCCTGCCATTGATATGGTGCGTAAGGCGACGCTGAATAGAATTGGCCGTTTTACCAAGCAGGATATCCGGGAGCAATGCCCGTCTATGAGTCTCAGTTCCGTTGAGGGTGCTCTTCGCAAGATGGTAGCTGCCGGAGAGCTGAAACGAGAAGGTGTCGGTAAATCTACCTGCTATATTCGGCTGAAGTGAGGGATGCGGTGCCGGGAAGATTGCGGAAGTGCGGAATGATGTGTTGATTTCATCATTTATCATTCCCTTAGAGAAGCTGTTAACGGACAGCTGTGCAGGTGTGGGTGCGTTTGCGGCTCCGTGCGTCGGAATCCTCCGGCGCGGGGGCCGTTTGCCGTTTGTGATAAGCTAGATAATTATGGGTTGTAAAAATGTCCCGGATGCGGTATAATAAATGCTTGTAAGAAGATGTTTCGGAGGCAGTAATGGCATATAAGGCGTTGTACAGGGCTTACCGTCCCACTTGCTTTGATGAGGTGGTGGGGCAGGAGATAACGGTCAGGACACTTCGCGCGCAGGTGCAGAGCGGGCATATTGCGCACGCATACCTGTTTACCGGGCCCAGAGGCACCGGCAAGACTTCCATAGCTAAAATATTTGCCCGCGCCATAAACTGCCCTTCGCCGGTAAACGGGGACGCGTGCGGCTCTTGCGGGGTTTGCGGTCAACTAAGTCAGGGCAGCATGGATATAATCGAAATGGATGCCGCCAGCAACAACGGTGTGGACGAGGTGCGTTCCATAAGGGATAACATAGTGTTTCCGCCGCAGTCCGGCCGGTACAAGGTGTATATCATAGACGAGGTGCATATGCTCTCCGGCGGAGCCTTCAACGCCCTGCTCAAAACGCTGGAGGAGCCGCCGGAGCACGCGGTATTCATCCTGGCCACTACCGAGGTGCACAAGCTGCCGGCGACAATACTGTCCCGCTGCCAGAGGTTTAATTTCAAAAATATTTCCGCGCAGGACATCATGCGGCACCTGACGCATGTGCTTGCCGACCAGGGCATAAACGCAGAGCCTGAGGCGGTAGAGCTGCTTGCGCGCAGCGCCGAGGGCGGTATGCGTGACGCGCTGTCCCTTGCAGATATGTGCATTTCGTACTGCGGCAGCGATATAAAATACCAAGACGTCGTGGAAATACTGGGCACTGCGGACAGGCAGTTTATTTTCAGAGTGGCGGATATGCTTATTGCCCGGGACCGGGCGCAGCTTATGGAGGCGGTCAACAGCCTTATAAGCGACGGAAGGGATCCCGGTGTATTCCTGAAGGACCTGATAGGCCATTTTTCCGACCTGATGGCCATGTCGGCAGCGCCGGAAAGCGTGCGGTTTGAAAGCATGACGCCTCAGACGCGCGGCGAGCTTGCGCGGCAGGCGGAGCGTGCAGGGGACGAGATGCTGCTGCGCGCGGTGGAGATACTAAGCGCGGCGGAAGGGCCGATGCGCGTGGGAACAAGGCCCAGGGTGACTCTGGAGACGGCGTTTATGCGTATCTGTTCGCCCTGCCTGGAAACCGATATGACAGCGCTTACAGACAGAATAAACTTACTGGAGCGCAGGCTGGAGGAGGCTGCCGCGGCGGGCTTCGGCGCGGGGATTCGTCAAGGAGAGTCCGAACAAGGGGAACAGTCCGGAGAGGCGGCGGGCAAAAAGCCGTCTCAGCAGGCAAAAAGAACTGCGGCAAAGGCGGAAGGGCCGGAGACGGGCAGAACGGATATGCGCGGCGGAGAGACTGCGTCAAAGACGGCGCAGATTTCGGCACCCAGGGACGGAGAGCTGTGGCAGGCGCTGCTTGGGCGCATACGCAAGAGCAGTCCGCTGCTGTTTTCCGCAATCAAGGAGGCTTCGGGCGGAGTTCTGTCCGGCGACAGCTATACCGTGATATTCCCGGAGGGCAATGACGCAAAAATGAGCTTTGCGCAGAAAAAGCAGGAGCTCATAGCGCAGGAGCTTTCCGCACTTACCGGCAGCAAGCCGGCGGTGCTGTTTGAGACCGGGAGCGGCAAAAAGCAGCAGGACGATACCGAGGCGTTCAGACAAAAAGCCATCGATCTCTTCGGAGAGGATAATATAAAATTTACTTGATTAAAGGAGAAAGCAAAATGGCAAAAGGCGGATTCGGAGGCTTCGGAGGCGGAGCCAATATGCAGCAGCTTATGCGTCAGGCGCAGAAAATGCAGCAGGATATGGAGAAGGCACAGCAGGAGCTTGCCCAGACCACACTGGAGGCCAGCGCAGGCGGCGGAATGGCGGTGTGCACCGTTACCGGAATGAAGGAAATAGTCTCCATTAAAATCAATCCCGAAATTGTGGACCCCGAGGATGTGGAACTGTTGGAGGATACGGTACTGGCGGCTGTCAAGGAGGCCATAGCCAAAGCCGAGGAGCTGTATAACAGTAAAATGGGAGCCATTGCCGGAGGCATGGGAGGCATGTTTTAAGAGATGAGCGTTTACATTGAGCCTCTTGCCCGTGCGGTCAATGCGCTGAGCAAGCTGCCCGGAGTGGGCGGGAAAAGCGCGCTGAGGCTTGCGTATCATATAATCGATATGGAGGACTCTCAGGTCAGAGAGCTCTGCGACGCCCTGCTTGCCGCCAAGGAGGAGATACATTACTGCAGTGTGTGCGGCAACTTCTGCCAGGGGGAAAAATGCGGCGTATGCTCGGACCCGCAGAGAGACAAAGGCGTGATCTGCGTGGTAAAGGATCCACGAGACGTCATGAGCATGGAGCGCATGCGCGATTATGAGGGGACATATCATGTGCTGCACGGCACGATATCCCCCATGAACGGAGTAGGCCCCGATGATATACGGATAAAGGAGCTTTTAGCGCGGCTGGATGGCGTGCGCGAGGTGATCATCGCGACCAATCCGGACGTCGAGGGCGACGCTACGGCGATGTATCTGTCCCGGCTGATAAAGCCGCTTGGGATAAAGGTTACAAGGATAGCGCACGGGATCCCCATAGGCGGAGACCTGGAGTACATCGACGAGGTCACTCTGTCGCGGGCCATGGCGGGAAGAAGGGAAATGTAATGGTAGAGCCCGGAGTGTACAGGCATTTTAAGGGCGGCTTATACCGAGTGCTTTTTACAGCTAAGGATTCCGAAACCGCGGAGGAAACCGTGGTTTATCAGGCGCTGTACGGCAATCGGGAAATATGGGTCCGCCCTGCGCGCATGTGGGACGAGACGGTTGTAAGAGACGGAGCGGAACACAAGCGTTTTGTAAAGGTGGAGGACTGCGAAGAATAACGGCAGAGCCGTATGCGGCTCTGCCGCAATAATATTGCGGGGCGTCAGCCGGAATACGGGTGAATGTGCGGCGTGTATTTCGGGCGGACACCGGGGATAAAAGCAGTAAAAGGAGATTTGTTTTATGAAAGAGTCGGTGCTGCGCAGCTATGCGAGGCTGGCGGTCAGAAAGGGAATAAATGTTCAGAAGGGGCAGGGAGTACAGATATTTGCACCTGCCGAGCAATATGAGTTTGCCAGGATGTGCGCAAAGGAAGCGTACCTGGCCGGTGCCGCATGGGTAATGATGGAGTGGAGCGATCAGGAGATATCAAAATACGGGTATCAGTACCAGACTGCAGAGCAGCTGAGCGTCATGGAGGACTGGCGCAAGGCAAAGTACGATTATCTTGCCCGTGAGCTTCCGTGCAGGCTGCATATATCCGCGGAAGACCCGGACGGTATGAGGGGTACCGATCAGGCCAAGATATCTCAGGTACGGCGTGCGCTGTATCCGTTTTTAGAGCCGTACCAGAAGGCGATAGATAACAGGCATCAGTGGTGCATTGTGGGTGTGCCCGGCGTAAAGTGGGCAAAGAAGGTATTCCCGCAGCTTAATAAGCAGGCGGCAGTAAACGCACTTTGGGAGGCTATACTTGCCTCGGCAAGGGTGGGAGAAGACCCGGAGAAGGCATGGAATGAGCATAACGCCGCTCTTGCGGGACGGTGCGAGAGGCTTAACGCCCTGCAGCTTGAGAGCATACACATAACCAGTGAGCTGGGCACCGACCTAACGGTGGGGCTTATGGAAAAAGGCACCTGGATGGGAGGGGGCGAGTACACCGAGCAGGGAGTATTCTATAACCCCAATATACCCACCGAGGAGATATTTACCACGCCTAAGGCGGGCGCAGCAGAGGGAATAGCGGTAGCCAGCAAGCCGCTGTCGTATCAGGGACAGATGATAGAGAATTTTTCCATGACTTTTAAGGACGGAAGAGTGGTAAGCCATACCGCGGAGGTGGGAGACGGGATACTG
This sequence comes from Bacillota bacterium, assembly GCA_029007865.1. GTDB lineage: Bacteria > Bacillota > Clostridia > Christensenellales > QALW01 > UMGS1338. The sequence goes on along the minus strand of JAQXIQ010000070.1, from coordinate 1,289 downwards.
GGCGAGCTGCTTGCCAGCGATGAGGGCGCGGCGCGGCTGGGGGAGGCGGCTATAGTGCCGGTGTCGTCCCCCATATACCGTTCCGGATTGCTGTTTTACAATACGCTCTACGATGAAAACGCCGCCTGCCATCTGGCCATTGGCAGGGGCTTTGACAATACCGTAAGGGATTATTCACGTTATACCTATGAACAGCTGACCGACATGGGAGTCAACCGCTCCATGATACACATTGATTTTATGATAGGAACTGCCGGCACCCACATTTCCGGGATGGGCAGGGACGGCGAAACGGTGCTGTTTGAAAACGGAGAATGGGTGATATAGTGATGAGACCGGACAGTGATACCCTTGTTGTGGGCATTTCCAGCCGTGCGCTGTTCTGTCTGGAGGATGAGAACAGGATCTATCAGGAGCTGGGAGTAGACGAATACGAAAAATACCAGAAGGAGCACGAAAACGATATTCTGGAGCCCGGAGCGGGGTTCAGGCTGGTAAAGGCGCTGCTCAGGCTTAATAATCTGAGCGATAAGAGACTGACAGAGATAATTATAATGTCGCACAATAATGCGGACACATCACTGAGAATATTTAACTCCATAGAGCATTACGGCTTGGACATTACCAGAGCCGCGCTTACCGGAGGACGTGCCATAGCGCCGTATCTGGACGCTTTTGACACCGATTTGTTTCTTTCATGTGATGAGGCGGATGTGCAGATGCGGATAAATCAGGGGGGAGCGGCGGGGCTGATACTGTCGCCATCGGGCGGGAAAACAGACCCTATGCAGGAGATGGAACACATCCGTATAGCCTTTGACGGCGACGCGGTGCTGTTTTCCGACGCTTCGGAGCGTATATATAAAGATAAGGGGCTGGAGGCATTTGAGAAAAACGAACGGGATAAAAAGGACGAGCCGCTTGAGGCGGGACCGTTTGCCAAGCTGCTGAGCACTCTGTCCAATCTGCAGCGGTGTTACAGGGAAGCGCCTATACGCACCGCTCTGGTGACTGCACGCAATGCGCCGGCGCACGAAAGAGTAATAAAAACCCTTAGACGCTGGGGAGTACATATTGACGAAACCTTTTTCCTTGGAGGAATGAGTAAGGCAAAGGTGCTGGAAGCCTTCGGAGCGGACATTTTCTTTGACGACCAGGATGTGCATTTGCTTCCGGCGGGAAAGGTGGTGCCCAGCGCAAAGGTGCCTTATAAGCAGTAACGCTTTTATCGGCCGGTGCGCGGCCGGGCCGTGCCTGCGGCTTCGGCCCAGCGCCGCCCCCCGCGCGGT
>JAQXIQ010000069.1 GCA_029007865.1 Bacillota bacterium | reverse complement strand
GGGAAACAGACATTGTTTGGATTTGCACACTCCCCTTTTCTTCTGCTCCGGGCATGAAGCGGCGCGGAAGTTTGCCGTGGGCCCGCCCACATCGTGGATATAGCCTTTGAAGTCCTTCATTTGGGTAAGCTCGCGGGCTTCCTGCAGCAGGGATTCATGGCTGCGCGATGTAACCCGTCTGCCCTGATGAAATGTTAACGCGCAGAAGTTACAGCCGCCGAAGCAGCCTCTGCTGCTGGCAAGGCTGAACTGCACCTCGTTTATTGCCGGTACTCCCCCGGCAGGTTCGTACATGGGATGATATGTCCGTTCAAAGGGCAGGGCGTAAACTTCGTCAAGCTCGTCGGTTTCCAGCGGCTGCTGGGGCAGATTGCAAACAACAAATTTACTGCCGTGCGGCTGTATCAGGCGCTTGGAATTAAGAGGGTCCTGATTGTTATACTGCACCATAAAGCACCCGGCATACGCGGTCTTATCGTCTCTGACCTTTTCGTAGCTGTCAAGCAGTATATAATCGGTTTCATCGGAAATATCCTGGCTGACATACGCCGAGCCGTCGATATAGCGAACCTCGCTTATGGGGATACCGGCATCCAGAGCATCTGCCAGCTGTACTATGCTGCGCTCTCCCATTCCGAAAAGCAGCAGGTCGGCGCCGCTGTCATACAGCACGGAAGCCCTGACTTTGTCGTCCCAGTAATCGTACTGAGCAAGCCGTCTGAGGCTTGCTTCCACGCCGCCCAGTATAACCGGGATATTTTTGTAAGCCTGTCTGATGCAGTTTGTATAAACTATATCGGCACGGTTGGGGCGCAGTCCCGCCTTTCCGCCCGGCGAATAAACATCGGAAGAGCGCGGCTTTTTTGCGGCGGTATAATGGTTTACCATGGAGTCAATATTGCCGGAAGAGACCAGAAAGCCCAGCCTTGGGCGGCCGAAAACCTTAAAGCTGTCGATATTGCGCCAGTCCGGCTGCGCTATTATACCAACGCTGTAGCCGTGACTCTCCAGCACCCGGGAAATTATGGCGTGCCCGAAGCTGGGATGGTCAACATAAGCATCCCCGCTTACATAAACGAAATCCACGCGATCCCAGCCGCGCTGTTTTGCCTCAGCGGCCGTCACAGGTAAAAATGCCAAACCAAGCTTCCTTTCCATCCGCTAACAAACAAAGGATAAGTGATTGTTATTCTGCAATTATAGTATATCAACGGGACGGAAAAACCGCAAGCGGTTCTACACTATAACGGATATTTTATGCTGCATTTTATCGTTTTTTATAGGGATTACCCCATCGCAGGAATGCCCGTCCAGGGTAATTCTGGAGCTGCCGCCGCTGCGCGCCAAAGGATTGTGATATTTGACGGTATACACCGTTCCGTCAAAATCCAGAGTAATGGACGCGCAGGAAAGCACGGAGGGAAAGCAAGGTTCGATGCGCATATCCTCCCCGCTTATCTTTATGCCGAATATATCCTCAAGCACGGTCGTGTAATACCAGCCGGCCGCACCGGTATACCAGCTCCAGCCTCCGCGTCCGTCTGCGTATATATCGGCCGAGAGCACATAAGGTTCGTTTCCGTATTGTTTAAGCTCTCTGCCTGCGCGCGAGAGAGGAGAAACCGTCTGCAGGATATCCCATGCTTCATCCCCGAAACCGCACAGAGCAAAAGCCTTTGCCAGCCAGATTGCACCGTGCGTGTACTGTCCGCCGTTTTCCCTGATGCCGGAGGGATAGTCATTGATATAGCCCGCCCGTTCCGTTTTTACCGAAAACGGAGGCGTAAGCAGCCTGACAATGTTATGCTGCTTGTCACGGAGCAGCCTGTAAGCCGTTCTTATTGCTTTTATTGCTCTGTCACGGTCGGCAAAGCCGCTTATTACCGCCCAGGCCTGAGATATCGCGTCTATTTTGCAGGCCGCACTTGTCTTGCTGCCCAGAACCTCGCCTTCCGCCGTGAACGCGCGCAGATAGCGGTCCTCTTCCCATGCACTTGTTTCCAGCGCCTCCAGAAGCCCGCGGCTGTACTCAACCAGCTTATCCGCAAATGAGGCGTCACCGCGGCGCCGCGCAACGGCTTCAAAGCCGTCCGCCGCCGCCAGGAAGAACCACCCTAACCATATGCTCTCGCCTTGGTCGTCGCTTCCCGCTTCATCCATTGCGTCGTTCCAGTCTCCTCCGCCTATCAGCGGCATTCCGTGCTCGCCCGCAGTCATGCTTATCTCAAGCGCCCTTTTGCAGTGCTCGTATATACTGCCCTGCTCGCTGCTTACAGAGGCATGGCCGTAATAAGCCTCTCCGCACACCTGATTGCCCTGAAGATAGTGCGCCGTGTCGTCGAAAATTCCGTAATCGCCGCAGAATGCGGCATATCTGCAGGCGACATACGGGAGCCACAGACGGTCGTCGGCAATCCTTGTTCTGACCCCCAAAGTATCGCTGTGCCACCAGTGCTGTACATCGCCCTCGGTATACTGATGCTTTGCACATTCAGCAATGTGTTTCCGCACAAGTTTTTTGTCAAAGTACATCAGACAGAGGCAGTCCTGCAGCTGATCTCTGAAGCCTACCGCGCCCCCGGTCTGATAATATCCGCACCTTGCGGTAAAACGGGAAGAAAATGTCTGATAAGGCAGCCACGCCGTTAAAAAGCTGTCCCGGTCGGCGGAACCGGTATTGAATATTATCCTGTCGGTAAACATTGCATATACCGCCGCAGCCTTTGCAAGAGCCTCCTGCTTGCTTGAGCCGTCCTGCACCTGCGTCCCCATTGTAAAGCAGACCTCGGCCTTACCGTGAGGCTCCAGCGTTATATGCTTAATCCCGCAGAGACAGTCCGCCGGCCCCTCCTCCGCAATGCTCAGCTTGGGCGCACACAGATTGCCGCCGCTGCCCAGGAAGGCTCCGGAGCATACGCCGTAGCGGTCTGCGCCGGACAAATACAGTTTTTTGTTCCCGCGGCTGCAGCAGGCATATTCCCCGCACGCCTTGTATGTGCAGTATTTTTTATCAAACATATAGGATTCGCCTATAAAAGCATCGGCATAGAAGCCCAGTGTGATGCTGCGCCTTTCACCCGAAGTATTTGTCAGGCTTACCAGGTAGTGCTTCAGCGGCAACACAGCGTCCAAAAAAACCGTTTGAGTGCATTCCGTGCGGAAGCCGTCATAATAAAACCTGCTGTACCCAAAGCCGTGCAGCACAGCGTGGTCGTCTCCCCTGTTTATAGGCGACGAGGTTACCGTCCAGACATCACCCGTGGCATCGTCCCTGATATATACCGCCTCCGACGGGACATTGCGCACCCAGTCCGAGGACTCCGCCGTATAATGCTCAAGTCTGGCATTGGCGCCGAAGGTGTTTCCGGCGCCGTTATCCGCCACCACTGCGCCTATTCTTCCATTGGAGAAAATATTGCACCAGGGCTTTGGCGTAGTGCCGCATATCATATAGCCATCACGGCAGAAGCCTGGCGAAATATAGGAAAGATCGGACCGGGCAAAACCTCCGGTTTTGGGCAGGGAGAGAGGCTTGGGCTCATTTACTTTGGGCGGCTCGTAAAGCGGCAGCACCGCATCGGCCAGAGCGCCGCACGCCTCTGCGTCACCGGTGATGATGGCAATTTTGCAGCTCTCCGAGGTAAAACGGGCGGCGCAATCGTTAACGGCGTCTGCGTACTCGGTTTTTTTGACAAGCTCCTCCGCAGGATATATGATAACGTCAATATCCTCCGACTGTGCAAGCAGAGATATGCACCTTAACGCCGTCTGAAGCCGCAGCATTTCGTCGGCGGACTGCAGGCGGATAAACAGCAGTTTTTTTCTGCCGCTCATGCCCAGACGGAACAGCATATCCTCCGTTTTTACGACATTTGCGGCATTCTTTGACTTCACTGTGCCGCAGAGCACCGCCTCCGAAATCTTCAGAAGCATATTCTGTTCGTAATCGCTGAGCCGGAGCCGGTCGATATATTCGCAGGATATCTGCTGTGCCAGAGCCTTGTATTCCTCCGCAGACTTATCAATACCGGAACGCAAAGTATTGTTTACCTCACCGACGGAATACCCCGCCGTTATTATGACTGTGCATTCCCAGTGTCCGTCCCGGAACAGAGGCTCCGCGGTGAAGCCCAGCATAGGCTCGGTTGACACTTCGTATTGCTCGCCCGGCTCCGGCTCCACGGTATATAAATTATCCCTTCCGCAAAAATCCCTGCGCGAGGTATAGTATACCGCCGACTCATCGGAGCATCTGATTCCGGCGGCGCAGGAAAGCCCGGAATTGTATCTGCTGAGTCCGGCCGATGCGCCCGCGGCAAAAGCAGAAGCGCGCACAAACAGATTGCTGTACTGCGGATGCGCCTGATACTGCTCCATGGGCGCAAGGCAAAGGTCTGCTTCAAAATACAGCATTACGCTGCCCGATGCAGGCTTTTTGTCCATCTGTATGTGCAGCAGTATACTTTTGCCGTCCAGCATGGGCAATACCGTGCATTCGATGCTTGTGCCATGCAGGCTGCTGCACCTGCATGTTATTTGCTGCACCTGTGCAGTAATGCTGTCCCAATACACGGGCAGGCACTGCATTCCGTCGGAAATATATATCCTGCCCGCTCTGTCGCTGCGTTTTTTTCCGGCAGGAATCACGGTAATGCCGTCAAACAACATACCAAAGCCATCGCGGTACATGTCAAACGAGACAGCACCGCCGCAAAGGCGCGCAGCTGCAGTATTGCAGGTAAACGGGCCGGATTTGCGGAATTTTGAGCCGTCAAGCCTGCGCTTATACGGAATGCCGGGCGGCATATCCTGATACAGCAGCAACCTGCACGCGCTCATCTCGGCGCGGTTCATAAATGCCCTTCTTACAGCGCCGTCTTGCAGCATATTGCAAAGAGAAGCCAAAATCATGCCCTGATGATGCGACATATAGCATTTTGCCGCACGCGGAGGCAGATATCTGCAATCCAGGCTTTCAAACAATCCGTATCTGTCCGCCATTCCGGCGGCGGTAAAGCGCGCCACATTTTTGTAAACCTCGGGGGTATACAGTTCTATACCCAGCAGAGAGGCGTACGGCGCGAATACAGGCCTTGCCTGCTTGCTGTCCAGCGCAAGACACGGCAGCCCGAAAGCGGTATAGCTGTAATCTCCGCTCCGGTTTATGTCGCTTGAGCAGCTCTCCGATATTCCGAACGGCGTTTTAAGCATCTCACCGGTTATAATATTGCGGTTTACCACCTCTCTTGCAGTAGTGTCCAGCAGAGTATTGCTGCCCGATTCCAGAAACAGCAGCGGCATTAGGGTCTCAAACATGGTGCCGCTCCACGACATAAGAACACTGCCCGAGCCGAGCCGTACCGTTTTACGGCTCAGGGCATACCAGTGCTGGGGCGGGACATATCCCATGGCTATGGCGATATAGCTGCACAGCAGGTTTTCCGATGCGAAAAGGTCATAGCAGCTCCGGGTATATTCGCCCTTTATGCCGTCAAAGCCGGTATAAAAAATTTTTTTATCCCGGTTATACAGAAAGCCCAGGTTTTCCCCGCGCGCAACGGCTTCCATGCGCTCCGCCAGACTGATAACGCTTTGGCGCCGGTCTTTGGCGTGCGGCTTCGTCCAGTGCCGCAATATATTGCTTACCGCTGTGTTTTCAATGGCTTTGCAGCTTTCTCCGGCACCGCAAGCACAGTCTTTCAACCACTCGCGGACTCCCTGGGCATTAAGCTCGGATAGCTCCCTGCACTGTTTTTCAAGCGTCTTTTCATCATTAAGCACCGCACCGATAAGCACGGCGAGTTTTCCGCCCGTTTCGTCGTCAATGTCCGCCTTATCCTGCATCAGCCGGAGCAGCTCCGCAGATGCAAGCAGGCAGGCGCAGAAGTTTCCGCAGTCCACGGCGGAAACAAAGCCGCCCAGCTGTTTTCCGCTGTGAACATCATACCAGTTATAGTGGCAGTCGTTAAGGCGCGGCAGGCTTTCCACGGTATCCATAGTTTTTTGAAGAAGTGACAGCACAAATGAAACCGAGAGCAAACCCATTTTGCATCCGCAGACAAGGGAGAGTATTCCAAAGCCTATATTGGTGACGGAGGTTCTGCTGCAAAAGCCCTTATAAGGCTCCTGCTGGTAGTTATCCGGCGGGATAAAACGGTTGTTTTCCGACATTCCGTCAACAAAATAGCATAATGTTCTGGCCGACAGATAATAAAGCGCCTGTTTTTCCGAAGCCGACATGGAATACTTTTTCTCCTCTGCCGGCTTTGACAAAGCGTAATAAATCACGGGCGCAAAGCCGTATAAAATGCAAATAATACAGGAAATGGGCAGATTTATTCCGTTTGCCGCGCTTAGCAGCAGGGTAAGCAAGCCAAAGAAGGGCGAAGCCCACATGAAGGAAAAATACTGCGCCATGCTCAGGCTGTTTTGCGCTCCGTCGCTCCACTGCAGTAGCTTTTTGCTCTTTACGGCGGACCGGAAAAGCGCTTTTACGGCCGCATCGAAGGCTATAAAAGCCTTGCACGGCAGCAGGATCAGGCTTATGCAGGCGCTTATGAATTTGCGGCTCAGCTCCGCTGCCGCATCCGCCGCGTCGCACACCTCCTCTGTCATGCCCAAAAAGCCGCTTATCCGCTGCAGCAGGCATACGGCAAGAGGCACGGCAAACATAATTACCGCCGCTAAAATACCTGCCGGGAAAGCATCGGGAGAAAATGCGCACAGCAATATAAGCGCAGCCAGTGTGCCTGCTTCCTTGAGAGAGGTAATGCAGTTGAGCAGCACGCACAGAGCAAAAACGGAGGAAAAGCCTTTTCTGCCCGCGAGAAAGATAAGGTTCTGCCAGTCGCCCCTTATCCAGCGATGCTCGCGCATCAGATAAGCCTGCGGGTTTTGCGGCACGGACTCGGCCGCCTCCGCGCCCGGGCAGCTTATGCACTTAAGCAGGTCGCCCTCGGGCTGATCGTGGCTGAGAATTCTGCCCTGCGGAATGCGGTCAAATGCCGCAAGATAAGCCCGGGCGTCAAATATGCCCTTACCCCCGAACGGCGAATAATCCGCCAGTCTTGCAAACACATCCCCACTGACGACGGGATACACGGAAAGCAGTCTTCCGGAAAGATAGGCGTGGGCAAACCGCGTGCCGCCGCTGTACGGCAAGCCGGTAATCACATCGGGCTGCAGCATTCTCGGCCGTCCTCCGGCGGTTTGATTAATAGGATGCGCCGCCGTGCAGACAAGCGCCGTCACGGCACCGGGCGAAAGCACAGTATCTTCATCTATTGTAAAAACAAATCTGCAGTCTGCAGCGTTCTCGCCGGCGCAGGACAGCATAAAGCGGTTTTCTCCGCCAGTTACAAACCTGCACAGCTCGGCCAATGTTCCGCGCTTGCGCTCAAAGGGTACAAATCCCCCGCCGCACTTTACATTCTGTCTTACAAAACAGGAAAACATATCGCCGTATTTTCCGTTCAGCCGCTTGATTTCCGATTCAAGGAAGCCGCAGATAAGGCGTTCATTCTTTTCGTCACGAACGGCGCAGGGCGGAAAATCGCCTACCAGCGCATAGCAATAACCGGGATTGGAGAGCATACACCGCTCCAGTTTTGCAATAAGGCGCTCGCACTTTTCCATGGAGCTTAAAAGACACGGTACAGCCAGCACAGTCTTATTTTCTTTCCGGAGGGCAAAGCCGTCTTTAAGCCTGGGCAGCGCGGTGTTTTCCGTTAACCTGAGCAATAATGCATCGGCGGGGATTTTGGCGGCGGTGATTATAAGCGGAAGCAGCAGGAAAAAAGCGATTGTAACCATTGCCGCAGAGGCCGGATGCAGCAGCGAAAGCACAATAACCGAAAATGCCGCGCAGAACAGCCCGAAAATAATGCAGTAAAGAGTTGAGTTTACGGCGCGCCTGCTTTTTTCTGTGCGCACCCGGCAGCCCAGCAAACGCATATACTGTTTTTGGCCGTCCGACAGCAGATAATACCCCATTTGCGCCTTGAGGCCGGTATGCTGTGCACACAGGGAACTAAGCCCGGATATTGCTTCCGGCTCCGTAATGCCGCCTGCGCGGCAAAAGCGATATAGCGCACGCTTATACAGCATTCGCGTGTGTTTGTCGCTGTTTGCGTAATCGTCCTGCGCGGTAAGAAGGTTTTCTATCTCAGATACTGCCGCGCTTATTTCGTCGATATCCGCGTGCACGGTTATAAGGGTATGCAGAAGGTTGTTTACCGACAAATTAAGGCATGTATTGCTATTTCCGTAATTATGCAACAGTGTTTTAAGCGGCGTTCCGCAGGCCATGACGGCCTTATCGATGCAGCCGGCATAACGCTTGCCCGCATCCGGGTCCAAAAGAAAAAGGTTATATATCTGCTCCGGCTCCCGGAAAAGCTCGTCGGTAACGGCGGAATCCCGCCCCAGAGAGCACAGATATTTAAGGCGCTTTATCAGCCTCTGCTTGGCAATGAGCCGGCTTACCTGTTCTTTCATAAGGCAAAGCGCCGCCAGCGAAAGCGCAGGCTGCAGAGCATAAAGCGTGTAAGAAGCAAACGAGGCATCCTGAGAAACGCGCCGTCTCAGCTTTGCGGTGAGCTCCTCCATGTCCAGTCTGCCGTTTTGTTTATCCAGCAGGTCCTTGCAGAGGCAAAACATCCCGCGCCATTCCCGGGGCGTAATTATCATTCCGCTGCCGCGTATCTGAGCGGTAACCGAATAGACAATATCGCATATCCTGCTGCGGTTTTCGCACAGCACGGAAAGCGCGCTGCGGTTGTCGAACGCCTCGGTGCAGTCGCTTAAGAGGTCTATACCTTCGCATATGCCGGATATATCCCGCAGCTCCTTTCTGAAGCTTTTTAAGCAGCTGCACGTTGACAGCCTGTGATTATACCAGGCCAGTATAAAAGCCGCCGAAATGATAAGTGCCGAAAGAATAATAACCGTCATTGCGCCCACCCGTCGTTTTTTGCTATTATGGGCAATTTGGCGGCTGTCAATACAGCTTTATATAAGCTTTGCTATAATAGTCTGGCACACGTCAAGTCCGTCCCGGGTAAGACGGCAGCGCCCTCCCTCCAGGGACACAAAGCCGCCTGATGCCAGCCATTCCAGCTCTTTCTTCCTGTGTTCTTCCAGTCTGAAGCCGAACTTTGCCGCAAATTCATCAAGGGAAAAACCGTCGGTAAGCCTGAGCCTGAGCATTATATACTCCTCGTACAGGTCGTCGGGAGTAAGAGTAAAGCTGTTTGTTTGCACCGGGTTGTCAATATATTGCTGCAGCATGCAGGTATGCTCGCTGCGCACGCCGTGATAAAGAGAATGCGCCGCGCAGCCAAGACCAATATAATCCCCGCCCGTCCAGTAAACTATATTGTGCCTGCATTCCCTGCCCGGCAAAGCATAATTTGATATTTCGTACCGCCTGTAACCGAAGCGCGATAGCACCTCGGCTGTCTGCCTGTAAATCCTGCGGTCGGTTTCCTCGTCCGGCATGCTTAAAAGACCGGACTCTATTTTTTTGCTTAGCGGCGTACCCGGCTCGATTATGAGACTGTAGGCGGAGATGTGCTGCGGGTGCAGCTCCGCCACGCGCTCAAGAGTAACGGCAAAGTCCTCCGGCGTCTGACCCGGAAGCCCGGAAATAAGATCAATATTTATGTTGTCAAAATATTTTACCGCGCTTACATACGCACGCAAAAAATCTTCATAGGTGTGCAGACGCCCAAGCAAAGTCAGTTCATTCTGCAATGTTGACTGCAGCCCTACGGACAGACGGTTTATGCCTTCCTCGCTATAAAGGCGCAGCTTTTCCGCGTCCAGGCTATTGGGATTGGCTTCCGCCGTTATCTCGCAGTCGGGGGTAAAAACGAAACAGCCGCGCAGACCGCGCATAAGACGGCCCATCTGAGCGCAGGAAAGCAAGGAGGGAGTGCCGCCTCCGATAAACAGAGTCTCTGCCCTCTCTCCTTTATACTGCTGTGCTTCCTGCAGCAGAGCCGATATATAGCCGTCAATTCTGTCCGCAGCGTTTACAAAGGAAACAAAATCGCAGTAAGTGCATTTGCGGGCACAAAACGGAATATGAACATAAACGGAAGCCATCAGTTTATTTTGAGCACGGCCATGAACGCCTCGGACGGGAGCTCTACGCTGCCTATCTGACGCATGCGCTTTTTGCCCTCCTTCTGCTTTTCCAGCAGCTTCTTTTTACGGGTTATATCGCCGCCATAGCACTTTGCCAGCACATCCTTGCGCATAGCCTTGACAGTCTCCCTGGCTATTACCTTGCCGCCTATGGCAGCCTGTATAGGTATTTCAAACAGCTGTCTGGGAATGACATCCTTGAGCTTTTCCGCTATGGCTCTGCCGCGCGCATACGCCTTATCCCTGTGCACTATGGTGGACATTGCGTCGCATATATCCCCGTTGAGCAGAATATCCAGCTTTACCAGCTCGCTGGGCTCATAGCCGGTTATCTCATAGTCAAACGAGGCATAGCCGCGCGTCCGGGATTTCAGCGCATCAAAGAAATCGTAGATGATCTCGTTAAGGGGCATATGATACTCTAACACCGCGCGGGTCTGGTTGATATACTTCATGTTGATATATATACCGCGCTTTTCCTGGCACAGCTCCATTATGCTGCCTATATACTCCGGAGGAGTCATAATGTGCGCGCTTACTATGGGCTCGGAAATAACGCTTATTTCCTCCGGACGGGGCATATCGGCGGGATTGTCAAGCAGCATCTCAGTGCCGTCCGGCCGGGTAATGCGGTATATAACGCTGGGCGCCGTAGTTACGATGTCAAAATCAAACTCGCGCTCCAAACGTTCCTGTATTATTTCCATGTGGAGCAGCCCCAGGAAGCCGCAGCGGAACCCGAAGCCCAGAGCCGCGCTCGTTTCGGGCTCAAAGGTTAAGGCGGCGTCGTTAAGCTGCAGTTTTTCCAGTGCGTCCTTCAGGTCGCCGTATTCCGAACCGTCAGCCGGATAAATGCCGCAGAATACCATGGGCTTTGCTTCCTTGTAGCCGGGAAGGGGCTCCGCAGCAGGGTCGCAGGCCAGTGTTACGGTATCTCCCACACGGGTCTGGCTGACATTTTTAATGCTGGCGGCAATATAGCCCACATCACCGGCGGCAAGAAGATCACACGGCGTATAATCAGGGGTGAACACTCCCACTTCGGTTACGTCAAACTCCGCCCCGGTACTCATCATAAGTATGCGGTCTCCGGCCCTGACGGTACCGTTTTTGACTCTTACAAAGCTAAGAGCGCCTTTATAATTGTCATAACATGAATCAAATATAAGTGCCTGAAGCGGAGCGGACGCATCTCCCTGCGGAGGAGGGACGCTTCCTGCTATAAGCTCCAGCACCTGATCGATGTTGATGCCCTCCTTGGCGGATATGCAGGGCGCATCCTCCGCGGGCAGTCCAATGACTTCCTCTATTTCGCGCTTGGTGTTTTCCGCATCTGCGCTGGGCAGGTCTATCTTGTTGATAACGGGCAGAATCTCCAGGTTCTGCTCCAGTGCCAGATAGACATTGGCAAGAGTCTGCGCCTCTATGCCCTGAGTTGCGTCCACCACCAGCAAAGCACCCTCACAGGCGTTAAGGCTCCTGGAAACCTCGTAGGTGAAGTCCACATGACCGGGTGTGTCGATAAGGTTAAACACCAGTTCCTCACCATCGGGAGAATCGTAGAACATCCGCACGGCCTTGGACTTGATGGTTATGCCCCGCTCTTTTTCCAGCTCCATGGTATCCAGCACCTGGTCCTGCATATCCCGCTTGCTTATCGTGCCGGTTGCATCGATAAGCCTGTCCGCAAGGGTGCTTTTACCGTGATCTATATGCGCAATTATACAGAAATTGCGTATTTTTTTCATTCTGTCATCGGACATCGGAACCTCTTAATCAGCCGCAGCAATTCTTGTATTTTTTACCGCTTCCGCACGGACAGGGATCGTTTCTGCCCACCTTATTGCTTACCGCGGTATGGTCACTTCTCCATTTGCGGAGTATTTCATCCCGCTTCTGGGCGGTGAGCACGCCGTCCCACTCCTGCAGATTGTACAGCCACTTGGCCTTGGCGGTAATCATGTTGTAATACAGCTTTTCCATATCGAAAGCTATATCAAGCTCGTCGGCATCGTCCAGCTTGTCCAGCTCCACTGCAGTCTTGAGGCTGGTGTTTGCCCCGTCCAGGAAGCCTGCCAGCATAACCGGCTCCATATCCAGGCTTTTTGCCACATCCGCAACACTTCCCTTAAGGTCATGCCCGGGATTTAAGAATATTTTTTTGTATGCCTCGGTTTCCGTTGCATAATACGCATTCCAGAACTGGAGCTGCTGCTGTTCATCGGTAAAGCTGTCGGTAAGCTTTTTCCACGCTTCAAAAATTTTCATAGGTTTTCCTTTCATAAATGCTTTATATTTGTTTTTTATTATTTGCTTGTATAAGGCGTTAAAACCGCCCGTTATTCGTTAACAGAGCCGGCAGTCATTAAAGCAAGGTCTGCAATGTATTATTGACTTCCTGCAAAAACTGCATGGTGTTTACGCTTCTCTTATCCTGCGCGTCACTAAGCAGATAGAGCTCCTTGGTCATGATGCCGTTTTCTATGGTCTTGATGGTGGCCGCTTCCAGCTTTTTTGCAAAAGCGCAGAGCTCCGGAATGTTATCCATTTCGCCGCGTTTATTAAGCGCACCGGTCCAGGCGTAAATGGTTGCAATGGAGTTGGTGCTTGTTTCCTCGCCCTTCAGATGCTTGTAATAGTGTCTGGTAACGGTGCCGTGGGCAGCCTCGTATTCGTACTTGCCGTCAGGAGAGACCAGCACGCTGGACATCATTGCAAGAGAGCCGAAGGCCGTGGCGATCATGTCGCTCATAACATCGCCGTCATAGTTCTTGCAGGCCCAGATCATTCCGCCCTCGGAGCGTATGATGCGTGCAACCGCGTCGTCGATAAGGGTATAGAAGTATTCGATTCCCGCTTTTTCAAAAGCGTCTTTATATTCGGCATCAAATATTTCCTGGAAGATATCCTTAAACCGATGGTCGTACGTCTTGGAAATGGTGTCCTTTGCGGAGAACCACAGGTCTTTTTTGCAGTCAAGAGCATAATTAAAGCAGGAACGAGCAAAGCTGGAAATGGAGGCATCGGTATTGTGCATACCCATAATTACGCCGTCTCCGGAAAACTCGTGGATAAGCGCCGTCCTGGTTGTGCCGTCGGCAGCGGTCACGGTAAGCGATGCGCTGTCCCCGGCGGAAACCTTGAGCTCGGTATTTTTATAGATGTCGCCGTAGGCATGACGGGCAATGATTATAGGCTGCTTCCAGCCGCTTACCCGCGGCTTTACTCCCGGCACAATTATGGGAGCGCGGAACACTGTGCCGTCCAGCATGGCTCTTATGGTACCGTTGGGGCTTTTCCACATACTTTTAAGGTTGTACTCCGTCATGCGCGCCGCATTGGGGGTAATGGTTGCGCATTTTACGCCTACGCCGTACTTTTTGATGGCATTTGCCGCATCCACCGTGACTGCATCATCGGTATCGTTTCTATTGGGAAGTCCTAAATCGTAATACTCGCATTTAAGGTCGATATAAGGCTTGAGAAGTATATCCTTGATCCCCTGCCATATAATTCTGGTCATCTCGTCCCCGTCCATCTCAACAAGCGGGGTTTTCATCCTGATCTTTTCCATTTTTAATTCTCCTGAATAAAGACTAGCGCCTAGCGCCGCAAGATAATATTACTACAAATTACTGTAAAAATCAAATGTTTATTTGCCCGATTTGTCTTGCTAAACGCCTGATGACGGATTATAATAAAAAGCGGCTAAAAAGTTTTAATAAAAAGCGGTTAAAAAGTTTTTTGCCTGAAAACAAAAAAGTTGATTTAACAGGACAATGAGTAAAAACGTATTTGATTTAATAATAGTAGGCAGCGGCCCTGCCGGAAGCATATTAGCGTATTTGCTTAGCCAAAGCGGTCTGTCGGTGTGCGTAGCGGACAGACGCAGCTTTAACGGCGGAAACCCCGCTTTTACCAAAGCCTGCGGCGGCCTGCTTGCGCCCGACGCCCAGCGTGCGCTGGCGCGGCTGTCGTTTTCCCTGCCCGCCGACATACTGGCTTCTCCGCAGATATTTGCGGTAAAAACCATCGACCTGGAAACCGGTCTGCACAGATACTACCAGCGCTGCTACCTGAACATGAACCGGGAAAAATTTGACGCTTACCTGGCTTCCCTGTCCGACAAAACCGCCGTAAAGTATTACGGACGGTGCGTTCACAGCATTACATACGATAAGCTCTACCGCGTAACCCTGAGCGACGGAACAATACTGGAATCGCGCATGCTTGTCGGCGCGGACGGCGCGGCCTCGGTTACCGCCAAGGCGCTGGGATTGTGTCCCGAAGTAAAAAAATACGTCTGCATTCAGCAGCTTTTTGAAGCTCCGGAGGATCAGCAGCTTTACAGCGCCGTTTTTGACCGCCGCCTGACGGATTACAGCGGCTGGACATTTGTAAAGGACGGCGTATCCTATGTCGGCGCCGCATTTTCGCCGGATTGCCGGGCGCATAAAAAGCTGGACAGGATGATTGAGGATCTTGAGGCATACGGGTATCGGTTCGGTAAACCTATCAGGCGGGAAGGAGCCATGCTTAACCGCCCCCTGCGCCCGATTGTCGCGCCTGTGAGCCGCGACGGCTCCGCCGCCCTTATCGGTGAAGCGGCGGGTTTTGTCAGCCCAAGCTCCGCCGAAGGCATAAGCTTTGCCGTTAACAGTGCCGTAGCCGCATATCAAAGCCTTAAATCCTGCGGAGATTTTTCCGGATATGCCGCCGCCAGTGCGGAAATACGGCGTAAACTCTTTCTAAAAAACTTCAAGCTGCCGTTTATGTATAACCGTTTTTTGCGCACCGCGGTTCTCAAAAGCGGGATTTCCGCCATAGATCCTTTGCGTTCAAGGGAATAATGCCGATTACTCCCCGATAATTTTATTCCGCTCAAACGAATATTTTGAATTATTTTATGAATAAATATGCATTTTATCAAAATGCAGTTGCATTATTATGCAATCGATGTTATAATGACGAAAAATTCAGCAGGAGAAACTTTAGTATGATAAATGTTAGCATAATAGGGGCAACAGGCTATGCCGGAGCCGAGCTTGTGCGTTTGCTAAGCTCCCATCCCGGTGTTAAAATCCGTCACCTTGTTTCGCACAGCCAGGCAGGCAAAGAGTTTGCGGATATATATCCAAACTTTGCCGGCAGTCATCTGACTCTGGACGCGCTGGACACCGCCATGCTTGCGCAGGACAGTGACTGTATATTTACCAGTCTCCCCCACGGCACGGGCGACAACGTCATAGCCCAGCTTTTTGCCGCAGGAAAAACCGTAATTGATTTAAGCGGCGATTACAGATATAACGATGTATCGGTTTATGAACAATGGTACGGTGTAAAGCACGCTCATCCGGAGCTGCTTTGCAAAAGCGTATACGGGCTGCCCGAGCTGCACAGAAACGATATTATGGGCGCGCATCTTATTGGCAATCCGGGCTGCTATACCACCTGCTCCATTCTTGCTCTTGCACCGGCGGTAAAAAGCGGCATTATTGATAATAAAAGCATCATAATTGACGCAAAAAGCGGCTCCACCGGAGCCGGACGCAGCGTATCGCAGAGTATGCATTTCTGTGAGGTCAACGAATCGGTAAAGGCCTATAAAGTGGCCGTTCACAGGCACACCTCGGAAATCGAACAGGAGCTGTCGCTGCTGGCCGGAGCTGATATCGCGCTTTCATTTACCCCGCATCTGCTGCCCATAAACCGCGGCATACTTGCCACAAGCTATGCAAATCTGGCACAGGACATTGACTCCGACGCTTTATACGGCCTATACACCGATTTTTATAAGGATTCACCGTTCGTGCATATATGCAAACCCGGCACGCTGCCCGAAATCAAGCATGTAGTGGGCTCCAATTACATTCATATCGGTTTTGTGCCGGATAAGCGTCTGGGAAGACTGGTGCTGGTATCCTGCATTGACAATCTGATAAAAGGCGCTGCAGGTCAGGCCATCGAGAATATGAACCTTTCCTTTGGACTTGAGGAAAAGACCGGGCTGGACTTCCCGGCGTGGTATCTGTAAAACCGGCAAAACGTCAATTTCGGAAAGGAGCCGCCCCACGGCGGAGAAATACTATGTTTGAAGAATACATATCCAAAGCCAATATTCTGATGGAGGCTCTGCCCTACATACAGAAGCTAAGCGGCAAGACCATTGTGGTAAAATACGGCGGCAACGCAATGAAGGACGAGAAAATAACCGACACAATCCTGCAGGATATCACCCTGCTTAAATATGTCGGAATAAACCCCATAGTAGTGCACGGCGGTGGGCCGGACATAAATAAAATGCTGGACAGGCTTAATATACATTCGGAGTTCCACAACGGACTGCGCATAACCGACAGCGCCACCATGGATGTGGTTCAGATGGTGCTGACCGGAAAGCTCAATAAAAATATCGCTGCCAAAATCAACGCTATGGGCGGCAAAGCCATAGGCTTATGCGGTAAGGATGCACGGCTGATAGAAGTGGTCAAAAAGCCCCCGGCCGAGGACGGAACGGATTTAGGATTTGTAGGCGACATTGTAAACATTAACACAGGACTTCTGCAAATGCTGGTTAACGACGAATACATCCCTGTCATAGCGCCGGTAGGCACGGACAGCGAGGGCAACAGCTACAATATCAACGCCGATATAGCGGCGGGAGAAATAGCGGCAAGGCTGAAGGTGGAAAAGCTGATTTTTCTTACCGATATCGACGGCATATACCGCGATTTCAACGACAAAAGCTCGCTGATAAGCTCGGTGACGGTGGACGAAATATACAATCTTATAAGCAGCGGCGCCATCACCAGCGGCATGATACCCAAGGTTATGGGCTGTATGCAGGGCATAAAATGCGGAGTTAAAAGGACCCATATCCTCAACGGCACCATTCCCCATCCGCTTATTCTTGAAATATTCACCGATAAAGGTATCGGTACCATGGTGGAGGCATAGACATGGATATATCCCAGATAATGCAGACAGACGCACAATGCTATATGAACACCTTCGGAAAGCGCACCCCCATAGCCTTTACTCACGGCACGGGAGCCTGCCTTTTTGACACCCGGGGCAAAAAATACACCGATTTTCTTGCAGGAATTGCGGTAAACTGCCTGGGATACGGTGACAAAAGACTGGCGGATGCCATAAGCCGGCAGGCCTCCGAGCTTTTGCACTGCTCCAACATTTTTTATATTGAACAGCAGGCGCTGCTTGCACAGAAGCTGTTTGACCTCTCGGGAGGATATAAGGCGTTTTTCTGCAACAGCGGAGCGGAAGCAAACGAAGGCGCCTTTAAGCTTGCAAGAAAGTATTTCTATAAACGCGGCGAAAACCGTTATGAGATAATATCCGCAAAAAACTCCTTTCACGGAAGAACTCTCGCAACGGTAGCTGCTACCGGACAGGAGAAATATCAAAAGCCGTATTCCCCGCTCCCCGAAGGCTTTATAAATGTGGAATTCAACAGCAGGGAAGCCATAATGGGCGCAGTAACCGACAGAACCGCCGCAATAATCGTGGAGACAATTCAGGGTGAGGGCGGAGTTTTGCCGTGCAGTGCGGAATACCTGCAATTTTTGCGCGAGCTTTGCGACCAAGAAGGCATACTGCTTATAATCGACGAGGTACAGACCGGCATTTTCCGCACCGGCTGTGCTTTCTCGTTTGAGAAATACTGCATTAAACCGGATATATTTACTCTGGCAAAGGGGCTGGGCGGCGGAGTGCCGATAGGAGCCGTAATGGCGCTGCCGGATATTGCCGACGCCTTTGAGCCCGGCGATCACGGCACTACATTCGGCGGAAATCCGCTTGCGTGTGCTGCGGCCAATTATGTACTCAGCACTCTTACCTCGGACGGTTTTATAAAGCGGATAGAACACGCAAGCGCCTTACTGCTAAGCCTGCTCGGCGGTCTTAAAGAAAAGTACGCCGTAATAAAGGATGTGCGGGGCGCGGGTCTGCTTATAGGCGTGGAGCTGGACCCTGCAATAAACGGAAAAGCCTTTGTAAGCAGCGCGCTGGATAAAGGTTTTATAATAAACTGCGCCGGTCACAACACGATACGCCTTGCCCCGCCCTTTGTGATTGCCGACGAGGACATTTACGGACTTACGGGCTGCATGGATGAGATTTTATCCGGGCTCACGGCCTAAACCGCAAAAAACAAAACCATCAGGAGGTCTGCACTATGACTTTGGAAAACTACACCCCGCAAGCTAAATTCGCACATAAGGACATGCTCTGTCTGCAGGATTATACTAAGGACGAGATATTTCAGATACTGGCACTGGCTCTGGAGCTGAAAAAGAAAAAGAAAGCCGGCGTTTCGCACGAATACCTGAAGGGCAAAACGCTTGCCATGATATTTACGAAATCCTCCACCAGAACCCGTGTATCCTTTGAAACCGGAATGCAGCAGCTTGGAGGGCACGCCATGTTCCTCTCGGGCAGCGATATTCAGCTCGGACGCGGCGAGCCTATAAGCGACACCGCACAGGTGCTCTCCCGCATGGTGGACTGCATAATGATAAGCACCTATGCCCACAGCGATATTGAACAGCTTGCAAAATACAGCACCGTACCCGTAATAAACGCGCTGTCCGACTATTTGCACCCCTGTCAGGTGCTTGCCGACCTGCAAACCATATATGAGCATAAAGGGCGGTTTGAGGGGCTGAAGCTGGCATATATCGGCGACGGCAACAATATGGCGCATTCGCTGATGCTGGGCTGCACCAAGGTGGGAATGAGCATATCCGTAGGCTGTCCCGAGGGTTATATGCCGGACGCTGGAATAACCGCGCTGGCTGCTCAGAATGCCGCAGAAAACGGCTGCAGGCTGTGCATTACTCAGGACCCTGCCGAGGCAATAAAGGACGCCGACATCGTTTATTGCGACGTATGGGCAAGTATGGGACAGGAAGCCGAACAGGAAAAGCGCTGCAAGGCTTTTGCAGGCTACTGTGTGGACGAAAAGCTGTTTTCACTGGCCGCAAAGGATGCAAAATTCATGCACTGTCTGCCGGCACACCGCGGCGAGGAAGTAAGCGCCGGGGTTATCGACTCCCCCGCCAGCATCATTTTTGACCAGGCGGAAAACAGACTTCATGCGCAAAAAGCGCTTATGGTGCTGCTGGTTAACGGCTGGCCGCTCTGACGCAGCTTTATAACCGTGCTTATACCGCATTATCGCCGCACCGCATTATTGCCTGCACGCATTATTATCCGTACACGTTTATTATCCGCGTCTCGCGGTGCGGCGGAACAAACAGTTTCTTTTGAAAACCTATCTCTCGGAATAAAAGGAGAAAAAAATGATTCTGGAAATACGAAAGGCCGGCCCGGCAGATGTCGGCGGCATACTGGAAGTAACACATGACGCATTTACCGCATACGCAAAGGAGCTTGGAATGCCGGATAAAGTAATGGCACTTAAAGAGGACGGCCAGACAATACTGCAGGAGATGAAAAAAAAGACCGTTCTTGTAGGCTGCATAAACGGCAGGATAGTGGGCACCGTGCGCTTTGAAACCATCCCGGGCAATATTGCATATATGACGCGCTTCGGCGTCCACGGCAGCATCCGCAAAAGCGGTATGGGCACCATGCTTATTGACGAGGTTGCGGCCTACGCAAGGCAGGAAGGCCTTACAGCCATTGCGCTGCACACCTGCACAAAAATGTTTCCGCTTGTAAGGTTTTACTACGGACAGGGTTTTTACATACATTCCACAACTCAGGACCGCGGTTATGTGCGCGGGCTCTTCCTGCGCGAGCTTACCGAGCAAACCCATGAAACCATGGACCTGACCTTTGTCAGCAAACTGTAATCGGGTATTTATCCCGCCTGACGGATAAATAAACCGCATGACGGCAATGCAAAAGAAAAGCGCGAAATGCTTACTAAGCAAGACGCGCTTTTTTGTTTAACAAATAATTAATTGTCCTCGTCAAGGTCGTCAGCAGCTTCTGCCGCAGGCTTAACCACCTTACGCTTCCCTGCCGCCAGATTGGTGTTTATTACATCCAGCATGGTATGAAGCTTTGTGTCCAGTGCCTCCAGAAGCTCCGGGTGAGTCTCCAGATATATCCTGGCATTATCCTTGCCCTGGCCTATCCTGTCGCCTTCATAGCTGAACCACGAGCCGCTTTTTTCTATGAGGCCCACATCCACCGCGGCGTCCAGGATTCCGGCCGCGCGGCTGACTCCCTTGCCGTAATACATCTCGACCTCCACCGACCTGAAGGGCGGGGCCACTTTATTTTTAACGATTTTGATTTTGGTTTTATTGCCTATGAGGTCCGCTCCGTCCTTTATCGGGTCTCCCTTACGGATATCCATCCTGATGGTGGCATAGAACTTAAGTGCCTTTCCGCCGGTGGTAACCTCGGGATTGCCGAACATCACGCCCACCTTTTCACGAAGCTGGTTGATAAAAATCGCCGTAGCGTTTGTTTTGTTGATGATACCGGCCAGTTTGCGCAAAGCCTGAGACATAAGCCGGGCCTGCAGCCCCATGTGAGAGCTGCCCATCTCCCCGTCTATTTCGGCCTTGGGAACCAGCGCCGCAACGGAGTCGATAACCACAATGTCGATAGCTCCGGAACGCACAAGGGATTCGCATATCTCCAGCCCCTGCTCTCCGGTATCCGGCTGGGATATGTAGAGATTATCCACATCCACGCCCAGCGCTTTGGCATATTCCGGATCAAGTGCGTGCTCGGCGTCGATATATGCGGCGATGCCGCCCAGCTTTTGTGCCGACGCCACCATTTGCAGCGCAATTGTGGTCTTACCGGAGGATTCCGGGCCGAACACCTCGATGATCCTGCCGCGCGGTATGCCACCCACGCCGAGAGCCGCGTCTATCTGTATGCTTCCGGTAGGGATAACGGATATCTGGGTGTTTGCCGCATCCCCCAGCTTCATTACCGAGCCTTTTCCGAATTGCTTTTCAATTTGTGCAAGAGCTGCGTCCAGTGCCTTTTGCTTGTCCATAAATCAATTCCCCTTAATCCGTCATTTTTTATATTATACAATAAACAGAGACATAATTGCAACAAAAAACTACGATTTTCTCAGCTCCTGCCACAGAACGGAAAACGCCGCTTCTATACCCTGCCGTGTTATATCTTCCCTTGAGCCAGTAAAGGTATAACGCACGGCATAGCTGTGCTTCGAGTCCGCAAAGCCGATAAAAGCCGTACCCACCGGTGCTTCAGCGGTGCCACCGCCCGGCCCCGCAAAGCCGGTGGAGGACAGTCCGATATCGCTGCCCATTATACTTCTGGCGCCCTCCGCCATTGCCGCCGCGCATTCCGCGCTTACCGCGCCGTATGTTTCTATGATACTGCGCGCAACATTGAGCCTGCATATCTTGGCCTCATCCGTATAAGCCACAGTACCGCACAAAAACACGCCGGAAATGCCCGGATGCGCTACCAATTCCGAAGAAATTCCGCCCCCGGTAAAGGATTCGGCAACCGAAATCGTAATATTGTTATCCATAAGAGCGCGGCATACAAGGTCTGTCATTTGGATTCCCTGAACACTCCCCTGTTTTTAACGATATAATTTATGCCGCTGATTATTGTCAGCACCGTAGCGGCTATAAGCAGGATGTAATCAACGGGTATATTCACAAGGCAAAACGGCCAGTTTCCGATCATGAGAAATACTATGGCGATGTCCTGAACAACGGTTTTTATCTTTCCCAGCTTGTCCGCTGCAATGACCACTCTATTGGTGGCCGCTATTACTCTGAAGCCGGTCACGGTGAACTCACGGGCAGTAATGATTATTGTGCATACCGTAAGCAGCATTCCTGCGGCTCCGCTGCTGTCCGCCGACCACATGAGCAGCAGCAGCGCGGTAATGTTGATCATTTTGTCCGCAATCGGGTCCAGAAATTTGCCGAAGTCCGTCACGATATTATATTTTCGTGCCAGATTGCCGTCCAGAATATCGGTAAGCACGGCTATTACGAACACGGCTGCTGCAATGTAGTTAAGACCGCAAAAATACAGCACCGCCATAACCGGTATAAGAATTATCCTGGTAAAAGTCAGCTTATTTGCTATATTCATTCCGTCACGCTCCCATACAGATCATAACCGAAAACATCGTCGATCAAACAGTTATAGAACCGGCCCGTTTCTAAATTCTCGCCGGAAACATAGGTACAGCCGTCCACCTCGGGCGCCTGATACTCACACCTGCCCACATAGGTATTGTTCTCGCTGCTGAAGCCTTCAATGAGCACCTTAAGCGTTTTACCTATGTACTTGCGGTTAAGGTCATTGGTCAATGAGGACTGCTGCAGCATTATGCTGTCATATCGCAGCTGCTTTGTGGATCTGCGCGTCTGATGCGGCAGCGACGCCCCCACGGTTCCCTCCTCCGGCGAATACGGAAAGGCACCGAGAAGTTCAAACGGACGCTCTCTGAGAAAAGTAAGCATCTTTCTGAAATCCGCGGCGGTCTCGCCGGGATAACCGCATATAATCGTAGTGCGCAGAGCCCAGTGGCTGTCAAAGGAACGCACTTTGTCATATATATGCTCAATGGCGTCGGAACCGTAATGCCTGTTCATGGCCTTTAACATCTTGTCGCAGGTATGCTGAACCGGCATATCCAGGTATTTGCATATTACACCGCTATGGTCGATATATTCCAGCAGCTCATCGCTGATACGGCTGGGATAGGCATACAGTATCCTAATCCATGTAAAGCCTATTTTTTCAAGCTCCTTAAGCAGCAGAAGAAATTCGTTTTTGCCGCGGTCCTCGCCGTAGCGCGTGGAATCCTGTGCCGTGACTATCAGTTCCCTTACACCGTCCCGATATAGCTGCTTTGCCTCTTTGAGCAGCGAAGCCATGCTTCGGGAGCGGTACTCGCCGCGTATTGACGGTATGGCGCAGTAATGGCATTTGTTTGAGCAGCCCTCGGCGATCTTGATATAAGCCGTATATTGGGGCGTGGCAAGCATTCGTCCCGGCATATCGTCCATATATTCCGGAGTACCGTCTGTGCATACATACTTTTCGCCCTTTTCAAACGCTTCCAGAAGCTCTTTAATATGAAGGTAGTCATACACTCCCAGAATTCCGTCCAGCTCGGGAATCTGCTGCGCAAGCTCTCTGCTGTAGCGCTTAGCCAGGCATCCCGTGGCAAACACGCCTTTTACGCCCTGCTTTTTAAGCTCCAGCATTTCAAAAATGGTATTGATGGCCTCTTCCTTTGCGTCATTGATGAATCCGCAGGTGTTAACAAACACTATATCGGCTTCTTCCGGGCGTTTGATTACGGAATGTCCCAGCAGGGACAGATATTTCATCATTATTTCCGAGTCTACAAGGTTTTTGTTGCATCCCAGCGATACAACCGCAGCTTTATATTTCATCGGTTATTTCCTCTTGAAGTTCTGCAGATATTGTTCCTGAGTAATCAGTATCTCACGCGGCTTACTGCCCTGAGACGGGCCTATGATGTTCATTTTTTCCATGGAATCTATCAGTCTGCCCGCCCTTGAGTATCCGATGCCCAGCTTGCGCTGAAGCAGTGAAATGGACGCCTGCTCACACTGCATGACAATATCCACCGCTTTGAAAATCAGCTCGTCGTAGCCCTCTTCCTCTGGGTCGTAATCATCATTCTTGCTGTCTGCCGCCACCATGGTTATCTCTTCTTCGTCGATATACTCCGGCTCCAGAGAATTGTTTTTGACAAAATCCACTATCTTTTCTATATCGTTTTCATCCACATAGGCACCCTGTATGCGCAGAGGCTTGGATTCCCCGTTGTGGTGATACAGCATATCGCCCTTACCCACCAGCCGTTCTGCGCCAACACGGTCCAGAATAGTCTTGGAATCGTGCGACGAAGCCACGGCAAAGGCCATACGCGACGGAATATTTGCCTTTATGACACCGGTAATGACATTGACGCTGGGGCGCTGTGTGGCAAGGACAAGATATATGCCTGCGGCACGGGCAAGCTGGGCTATGCGAAGCACGCTGTCCTCCACCTCGCCGGGGCAAACCATCATCAGATCGTTAAGCTCGTCCACTATAACGATAATGCGCGGCATTATTGCTTCGCCGTTTGCCCTGGCCTGCTCGTTATAGCGATAAATGTCCTTAACCTTGTGCTTGTTAAACTCGCTGTAGCGTTTTTCCATCTGACGCACAACGTACTGCAGAGCGCCCGCAGCCTTCTTTGGGTCGGTAACCACGGGCAGAAGCAGGTGCGGTATCCCATTGTAAATGCTCAGCTCCACCTGCTTGGGGTCAACAAGTATCAGCCTGACCTCCTCCGGTGTAGCCTTATACAGTATGCTCACTATCAGACTGTTTATCGCCACCGATTTACCGGAGCCGGTCTGCCCCGCAATCAGCAAATGCGGCATTTTAGCTATATCCGCAACTATGGCTCTGCCGGTAATATCCTTACCCAGCCCTATTGCCACGCAGGACGGATTATTGCGGAAATTATCGCTGTCCAGTACCTCGCGCAGACAAACCATGGTGACGTTGACATTGGGTATTTCAATACCTATTGCCGACTTGCCCGGAATTGGCGCTTCAATGCGAACTCCCGTAGCCGCCATGCACAGCGCTATATCGTCGGACAGCGCCAGAATTTTGTTTACCCTTATGCCCTCTTCTATGGTCAGCTCGTACCTGGTGATTGCCGGGCCAACCGTATAGTTAATAACATGAGCCCTGATGCCGAAGCTGGCCAGCGTTCTTTCCAGTTTTGCGGCCAATTCGGCATAATTGACGCTCTGGACGTTCTTTTGCTGCTTGGCCGGGCTGAGCAGCGACAAGGGCGGAAAAATGTATTTCTGCGGCTCCTGCGGCAAATCAAAGGAATTGAATTCCGCGCTTACCGGTTCTGTTATATTTACCGGCTCATCTTTGTCCTCCTCGGGTCGGTTAGGCATATCAGCGTCCGCATCTTCCGTTTTATCATAATTTCCGGAAGCCTCCTCACCCGGTTCAAAAGCGGATTCCTCCCCGCTTTCCGTGTTTCCCTGAATGATATCCGGCTCATTGAATTCCCTTGTCACAATGCTTACGGGAGAAGCGGCTTCAAAAGACAGCGGCGATTCCGGCTCTTCCTCAATAACATGCCGCCTGTCGGAGGCCGGTTTTACATCGTCGATATCGTCAATAATGTCATCAAACATACTGACGGTTCTCTTTTTCTGTCTGTTTTCCGTGCGCTCGGCGTTTCTCCTGACATTGTTTTCATGCATGATGTCGATCTTTTCCTTGACCTTTTTGCCCGCTTTACGGTAAGAAAAATTAAACAGCAGTATAACGGAGGCAGCAACGCCGCAAATAAGAATAATTACCGTGGCCGCCGTTCCGAAAAGCTTTATAACCGGATACAGATATATCGTGCAGAGCGCACCCATGCTCAAAGGCAATCCTGTCTGCGATGCCTGGGAATATGTCAATGCAACGGCGTCAAAATATCCCGGAGCGCTCCAGTCCAGCCCGCCCGCACCGGTAAGAATAATATGCAGGATGCCGCATATACACAAAACGAAAACCACCGTGGAAATGATCTTGCCGGCGTGGAGGGAAAAGCGCTTCATGATTATCCTGCTTATGCCCAGAATCAGCAGAGCGATGGGCACGATATAAGCCCCTATTCCGAAAACGCCGAACATTATACGGGCGATAAAATCTGGAGCTACGGCGGCATCTCTTATGAAGAGGCAAGCAAAAACAAGCAGAGAAACTGCAGCAACCACCACACCCTGAATCTCGTTGACCATGGTTGGCTGCTTGGTAGTTGTCTGAGAAGCCTTTGTATTTTTGCTGTTTTTACCGGCACCGGTCCCCTTCCGGGTTTTCTTGGCGTTTGTTCTTTTTTTCTTAGCTTCGGCCATTGGCTAGCTGTTTCCTTTCGTATTTGATACAAAGCATATATGCGCAAACAAATCAAGTCTATACAACTGATGCGCCTGCAAATAAGTCGAGTGTATTTCCCGGGAACAATGACGAATGTATTTCCTGCTAACAATAATGACTGCGAACGCCGCTTTGTCTGTCAACCGGATAACGGCTCCGTCATAACTGATATCATCTGTTTTATTATAACACATTATCGATTTTAACGCCATAGCTTTAACAACAAAATAAAATTTCTTTATTTTTGATTTTTCTGTTGACAATTTCTTTTTCCTTTGATAGAATACACTGCGTTGCGATATTTACGGTCAATGCTTCGGGGTGTAGCGCAGCTTGGTAGCGCATCTGCTTTGGGAGCAGAGGGTCGCAGGTTCAAATCCTGTCACCCCGACCAGGAAAGACGCTTCACCGATATGGCCCCGTGGTCAAGCGGTCTAAGACATCGCCCTTTCACGGCGGTAACAGGGGTTCGATTCCCCTCGGGGTCACCATTGTTTTTTCCCTTAGTTGGGCCTTTAGCTCAGTTGGTCAGAGCGGTCGGCTCATAACCGATTGGTCCGGGGTTCGAGTCCCTGAAGGCCCACCATTATTTATTAGGTCCGGTAGCTCAGCTGGTTAGAGCGCTAGCCTGTCACGCTAGAGGTCGAGGGTTCGATCCCCTTCCGGATCGCCATAAGCCTTTGTAGCTCAGTCGGTAGAGCAGGGGACTGAAAATCCCCGTGTCGGTGGTTCGATTCCGCCCGAAGGCACCACTGCTTATTTGCTGGTGTAGCTCAATTGGTAGAGCAGCTGATTTGTAATCAGCAGGTCGCGGGTTCGAGTCCCATCACCAGCTCCATTATTAAATACGGTGAGGTTCCCGAGCGGCCAAAGGGAGCAGACTGTAAATCTGCCGTCTCTGACTTCGATGGTTCGAATCCATCCCTCACCACCACCAAGTTAATACGGTGGGGTTCCCGAGTGGCCAAAGGGAGCAGACTGTAAATCTGCCGTCTCTGACTTCGATGGTTCGAATCCATCCCCCACCACCATATGCGGATATGGCGGAATTGGCAGACGCGCACGGTTCAGGTCCGTGTGAAAGCAATTTCATGCAGGTTCAACTCCTGTTACCTGCACCAAACAGTACAAATCCGAACCCAATACCAATCGGTGAAGGGTTCGGATTTGTCAATTTTTATGACTATCCGAACTTTAATGCAAAACACAAACATTAAATTTCGGAGGTTGATTTTTATGAAAACAGAACTTAATAACATCGGAACTTGGGGCAGACTGCATTATGATTTTCTTTATCGCAATCAGAGGTAGGTTATCAATGCTATGCGGTTGAAAGGCACATTGCATGATTATCTTATGGGCATTGATAAAGATGCTGAGGATATGTTCAATCT
>JAQXIQ010000068.1 GCA_029007865.1 Bacillota bacterium | reverse complement strand
ATTTATTTCTATTTTGTGCCAAAAAAAGCCTTGAATAATAGTTTATTATATGATATAATTTTTCTAATATATTTTTTATATATAATCTGCCATACAGCGGCATGCCGGTTACCGACAGATAATAACCGCCCGGCGGTGTTGCAGCGGTGTTTGTTTTCTCCGCAAGATAAGCGGCTTGGCGTTTCGGCGGAAGCCGTGCACAGCTTTCAGTAATACTTCGAGGCACCGGCAGGAAACACGAGACCCGATGAATGATCCCGAAACGGAGGATATATCTGACTATGGGTATGAGCATTGAAGAGTTTTACAGGCAAATATGCGGAGACTATGCCGCTGTAAGTGCGCGTCTCCCCAGAGTCGAGCTTATCGAAAGATTTATCGGCAGATTTCTTGAAGATGAGAGCTTTGATATGCTATGCAGACACATGGCATCGGGAAACCGCCGGGAGGCATTCATGGCCGCACATACCCTTAAGGGCGTAAGCGCAAACCTGGGCTTTTCCGGGTTGTTTGCCTCCGCCTCACGCCTTACCGAGGAATTGCGGCCGGAATCGGTTTCCATTCCGGAAAGCGCCGCAGAAATGCTTAGCGATGTAATGCGCGATTATAAGCTCACGGCGGACGCAATCCGCGGTTATCTGGGCAAATAATAAGCCGAAAATATCAGTAAAACCAAGCCCTCAGCATGAGGAAACATATCCCAAACAAAACAAAGGAGAAGCATATATGGCTCCAAAAAGGCGAATACTGGTCGTGGAAGACAACCGTCTCAACAGAGAAATGCTGGTTGAGATCCTATCCGACAAATATACGACATTCGAGGCCGAAAACGGGCTGGAGGCGCTGGATATTCTGAAGCAGCACAGCGACGGTATTGCGCTGATTCTGCTGGATATCACGATGCCGGTAATGGACGGGTACGCATTTCTTGATGAGATGAAAAAATATCCGGAGTTTTCGCTGATACCCGTCATTGTTATGACGCAGAGCAACAATGTGCAGGACGAGGTATCCGCTCTGGCTCACGGCGCGACGGATTTTGTGCCCAAGCCTTATCAGCCCGAGGTGGTACTGCACCGCATTGCCAGCATAATAAATCTGCGCGAAACCTCCGCTATGGCCAATTATCTCAAATATGACAGGCTGACCGGGCTTTACAGCAGGGAATACTTTTTCCAACAGATGCGAAGGAAGCTTGCGGAAGACCCGGAACAGGATTACTGTGTTGTCTGTTCCAATATTGAAAACTTCCGTCTGTTTAATGACAGCTTCGGCATCCAGGCGGGAGACCTCCTGCTCAAGGAAGTGGCCGATATTACCAGGCAGATGGTAGGAGATTCCGGCTTCTGCGGTCGGTTCAGCGCGGATCGCTTCCTGTGTTTTCAGAAACGGGAACAGGAACGGCTGGACAGAATGAACTTTGAAAACACGCCGGGGCCGGAAATCTCGCCGTGGTTGAAAAACACCGTTATACGTTGGGGTATATATGAAATCACAGACCGCTCCATACCGGTTGAGCTTATGTGCGACCGCGCTATGATGGCAGTAAAAAGTATTAAGGGACAGTATAACCGGTTTTTCGCAGTATTTGACGAAACTCTCCGCAATAAGCAGCTGAGGGAGCAGAACATAATCAACAGCATGGCCTCCGCCCTTGAGGAAAAACAGTTTTCAATTTATTATCAGCCCAAATATGACCTGAAAAACGGCTACATGGTGGGCGCGGAAGCTCTGGTGCGCTGGAATCATCCGGAATTCGGAGCCGTTTCTCCCGGAGAATTCATCCCGTTGTTTGAAAAAAACGGATCCATCTTCCGGCTTGATCAATATGTCTGGGAAAACACCTGCGCGCAGATCAGGGCATGGCAGGATAAAGGCTATCCGCTTGTTCCCATATCGGTAAACATATCCCGTGCGGATTTATATCACGCCGATCTTGCGGACACGCTTACTGCCTTGACCGCAAAATACGGGGTCTCTCCGGAATACCTTCATCCCGAGATAACGGAAAGCGCTTATACGGAAAACCCGTTACAGATTACAGATACCGTGGCAAATCTTCGCGAAAACGGGTTCCGCATTGAAATGGACGACTTCGGAAGCGGATATTCCTCGCTGAATATGTTCAACCAGATGAATATGGATATTCTGAAGCTGGATATGAAAATGATACAGAACGAGACGGCAAAATCCCCGAATCGCAGCATTCTGAGCGACATTATCAATATGGCTCACCGTATGGGGCTGAAGGTCGTGGCGGAAGGAGTGGAACGCAAAGACCAGGTGGACCGTCTGAAGTCTCTGGGCTGCGACTACGTCCAGGGTTACTTCTTTTCAAAGCCTATGCCTGCCGAAGAGTTTAAGCATCTTCTCAAATCGAGCAATATATCCTCTGATTTCGGGCAGAAGCAATCCGACACACATAAGCTTCCGGGGCTGCTTATAGCCGATGAGGATGCGGAATACAGGGAAAAAGTACGCAAGGAATTCAGGCATGAATACCGTGTGCTGGACGCATCCGACGCAGACAGTACCGTTAAACTGCTGCATTCCTGCGAAGAAAACGGCATTTCCGTCATAATTCTCAATGCCACGCTTCCCCGCGGCGGCGCCTCCGATGTACTTAAAACCATACGGCAGAATCCCGCATACTGGAACATCCCCGTGCTTGCCATCATACCCGCACCGGGCCAAGACAGAGAGGAACTGCTGCCGCTTGCGCTGGAGGCGGATGATTTCCTGTGCAAATGTCATCCCATGTTTGATCTGCACAGACGGGTTGAGCATTTGCTGAATGTTGCACAGCTTCAAAAACGGGAAAAAGACCTTCAGTACGAGGTAAACCGCGATCCCCTAACCGGTTTGCTCAACCGCCGCGGTTTTCAGGCGGCGCTGGAATCAATGCGTCCTTCCGGCTTTCCCACAGCAGTATGTATGTTTGACCTGGATAACCTCAAAACCATCAACGACACCTTCGGCCATCATGCCGGAGACCGTATTATATCGGCTTTTTCCGACCTTCTTCTCCGGGAAAGCGGCAACGGCGATATACTTTGCCGATACGGCGGAGACGAATTTATCCTTATAACGGCACATGCGGCAGACGCAGAAACTACAGAGAAAAAAGCGGCGGAAATATGCGGCAAGTTTATAAACATGTTCGCCGACGAACCGTTTCAATCTGCCTGCTCTGCGGGAATTGCCATATGCAAAGCAAATGAGAAGCCCTCTGCGGGCACAATAGAACAAGCGGATTCGGCTCTGTACCGCGCAAAACAGAATAATAAGGGCGGCTGCCTGGTATATAACAGCGACGGCAATTATCCGCACAAAGCATAAAAGGAGAAATAAAATGAGAAAACAGTTGACCGCTTTGATTCTTATGCTGGTAATGCTGCTGTGCATTACCGGATGCGACGGCCCTCAGCCCACCGCCAAGCCGGGCAATGTTGAGATTACAATGTATCTGTGGGACAAATCCATGACAAAGGAGCTGACCCCATGGCTGGAAAAACAGTTTCCGGACATCAGGTTCACCTTTGTGGTAGGCTACAACACCATGGCCTACTATACCGACCTTACCGACCGCGGGGCCGATATGCCGGATATTATCACCTGCCGTCGCTTCTCCCTGAATGATGCGGCGCATATGTCAGACCAGCTTTTAGACCTGAGCCAGACCGAGATCGTGGGCACCTTCTACAGCAGCTATATAGAAAACAACAGGGAAACCGACGGCGCCATCCGCTGGCTTCCCATGTGCGCCGAGGTGGACGGTTATTTGGCCAATCTTGACCTGTTCAGCTCTTACAATGTGCCGATTCCTACCAATTATGCCGAGTTTGTGGAAGCGATAAATACATTTGAAGCAGAAGGCATCACCGGCTTCACCACCGACTGGAATGCCGACTACACCTGTCTGGAAACCATGCAGGGCGTCTCCATCCCTCAGCTTATGAGTCTGGAGGGTACAATGTGGCGCAGGGAGTATGAAAGCGCGACCAATGACAGCCGGGTGGGGCTGGACGATAAAGTCTGGCCGGGAGTATTCCGGCGCTACGAACAGTTCCTGAAGGACATACGCATGCAGCCGGAGGAAGCATCTCAGGTATGGAACAGCGTATCCGGCCCCTTCAGAGAAGGTAAAATTGCCATGATGCGCGGCACTGCCAATGACTGCGTTATTACAAACAAACTGTTCGGTATGAACTGTGCCATGCTCCCCTATTTCGGCGAAACCTCCCAGGACAACTGGATACTGACATATCCCATGTGTCAGCTGGCCGTAGCGGAGCATGTATCCCGCGATGAGGCCAAGCAGGCAGCAATCATGAGAGTTCTGGACGCCATCTTCAGCGAAGAAGGTCAGCGCCGGCTGGCCTCCGGCGCCGCCGTCCTGTCCTACAACAGAACCGTCAACATCGAAATGGATGATGCACTGCGGTATGTCGCGGACTGCATAGAGAGCAACCACATGTATATGCGTCTTGCCTCAACCGAAATCTTTACCATCTCCAGGAATGTCGCCCAAAAGATGATGAGCGGTGAATATAGCGCGCAGCAGGCGTATGACGCTTTCAACGAGCAGCTTATTACTCCCAAGCCGTCTGCCGATGACGAGGTGCTCATTACGCAGGAAACCGCCTATCCTTACACCTTCGGTGAGCACGGCAGTCCTGCAGCCTCTTCCCTGCTGAACACCATGCGCACAGGCACCGGTGATGAGATTGCAATCGGATATTCCAATGTAGTAAGCTCGCCTATTTTCACCGGAGACTATACCCTGCAGCAGTTAAAATGGCTTATGACCTTCAAAACCGTTGTATATCGCGGCCAGTATACGGGAAGCGAAGTACGCCGCATCATGGACTGGCTGGTGAATGTAAAGCCGGACGGCTCCAATCCCGTACGCCACTATAACAACATTCCGGTTACCAGCGGCATGGAATATACCGTCACCGACAACGGAGACGGCACTTACACCCTGGTGGATATTACCGTAAACGGCAAGCCCCTGGAGGACGACACCGTTTACGAGGTGCTCCTGCTTGGGGAAGACTCATATCTGGAGGACAAGCTTTACTGCAACTGTCCGATGCCCGAGGATCTTAAGGCTAAGCGCGAGGAACAGCATGTCAGCGGATACAACAGCTATGACTGCATGCTGGACGGAGTTAAAGCCTGCGGTCAGCTTATAGAGCCCACCGATTATGTAACAGTCTTACATTGATATAACAGAGCAAAACTTTCTGAAAGGGGGTTGATCCGATGCGAAAACGAGCGCTTACCGCTTTGACCGCCGTTGTCCTGCTGGCGCTGCTTATAATAACAAGTGTTTATTATTACAACTTCGTTTCCCGAACCATTTATACCGAAAGCACCGCCCACCTGACGGAAATCTATAATCAGGCGAATCTTTCGCTGCACTCTCTGGTAAAGCGCAACTGGAGTATTATGCGGATGTGGGTGCCTTATATCCGGAATACAGCAGATGAAGCTCAGATTGAAAAATTTATTGCCGACGCAAAGGAAGAAGTCGGTTATACCGACTTCTACTTTATCTCACATGAAGGAAACTATCTTACCATTGAAGGAAAAAAGGGATATCTGGACCTGAAGGAAAGCCTGCCGAAGCTGCTGTTTCAGGGAGAGGATGTAGTGGTTAATTCCGTTGTCCCCGGTCAGCCCGAAGTCATGGTGTTTGCCGTGCCTGCCGGCTCGGGAAGCTACAACGGCTTTGATTATGAGGCCATTGCCATCAGCTTCAACAATTCCGACCTGTTGGAAACCCTGGAGATTTCCGCCTTTGACGGTCAGTCCAGCAGTTATGTTATACACTCCGACGGCAGGGTTATTGTGGACAATGCCGCCGACTCGGTTCAGCCCATATACAATTTTATCGGCATGCTGAATGACCGGTCAAATCTGAACAAGGATGAAATCACAGCAATCCAGGAGGATTTCCGGCAGGGCAAATCCGGCACAACCGTATTCCGCATGGATAACACCGATTATTATCTGGTATACGAATCGGCCAGTTTTGAGGACTGGATTCTGCTGGGTATTGTGCCGACCGGTCTGGTCAACGCCAGTATGAACGCGCTTCAATCCGGCACTCTGCTGCTCATTGCCGGAATTGCAATCGGCCTGGGCGCTGTATTCCTGATATTTATTATCAGGCGGTACAGAAAGAGCCTGACTAAAAAAGACAGAGAGATTCTCTATCGCGAGGAGTTGTTCTCCACCCTTTCCAACAATGTCGACGATATTTTCGCCATGCTGGACGCAGACACCATGCATGTGGATTATATAAGCCCCAATATCGAACGGCTTGTGGGCATTACGGAAGAGGAAGCCAGGAAAAATATCCGGGTAGTAGACCGCCTTGTGGCAAAAGAGGAAACCGTTCTTATCCTGGATAAGCTGCCCGACATTCCGCCGGGCGAACAGTCCGAATGGGACAGAGAATATATCCACGGCAAAACCGGCGAGCCGCGCTGGTTCCATACCACCGCCATGTGCCGTGAGATACAGGGCGAAAAAAAGTATATTCTTGTTCTCTCGGACCGCTCAAAGGAAAAGAAGATCAACCGGAAGCTGGAAGACGCAGTGGGCGCCGCCCGCAGTGCAAGCCAGGCAAAGAGCACCTTCCTGAGCAATATGTCCCACGACATAAGGACGCCCATGAATGCCATAATAGGCTTTACCACGCTGGCTGCGGCCAATATTGACGATACGCGGAAGGTTAAGGATTATCTTGCCAAAATTCTTTCTTCGGGCAACCATTTGCTTTCCCTTATCAACGATGTACTGGATATGAGCCGCATAGAAAGCGGTAAAATCCAGTTGGAAGAGACGGAAGCCAGCCTCTCTGCCATTCTCCACGACATAAAGACCATCATCGGCGGTCAGATTCACGCAAAACAGCTTGACCTGTATATGGATGT
>JAQXIQ010000067.1 GCA_029007865.1 Bacillota bacterium | reverse complement strand
TATCCGATATACTCCCGGAAAACAGCAAAGAACTAAAGCAGCTGCTTATAAGCGGCAATTATACGGTTATAAAATAGCTGTGTGCAAAATACACAATACTGCGGAAGGCGAATGAGCTTTCCGCTTTTTTGCAGGGCTTTGCGCACGGGGAGAAAAAGCAGGGCAAGGCGCACAGGGGAAAAAGCAGGGCAAGGCGCACGGGGAGAAAAAAAGCAGGGCATACAAATACCCTGCTTTTGGTCTATACTGCTTTGCGGCAAGCTTTTGAGATTATCAGACCACACCCTGAGCGAGCATGGCATCGGCAACCTTGATAAAGCCGGCAATATTTGCGCCGATTACAAAGTTGTCTTCATAGCCGTAGTCCTTAGCCGCGGAGGAAACATTCCTGTAAATATTGACCATGATGTCGTGAAGCTTTGCGTCAACCTCTTCAAAGGTCCAGGAAAGGCGCATGCTGTTCTGGCTCATTTCCAGTGCGGAGGTGGCTACGCCGCCGGCGTTTGCCGCCTTGCCCGGGCAGAAGAGAACACCGCTCTCCAGGAAGAGATTTGTAGCTTCCAGAGTGGTGGGCATATTGGCGCCTTCTGCCACGACCTTGCAGCCGTTTGCAATGAGCATTTTGGCATCTTCAAGGTTGAGCTCGTTCTGTGTGGCGCAGGGGAAGGCGATGTCGCACTTAACGGACCAGATACCCTTGCCGGCAGTGTATTTTGCGGTGGGAACATAGGCAAGATAGTCGGAGCAGCGACCTCTCTTGACTTCCTTGATCTCTTTCATAGCGGCAAGATTGATGCCGTTTTCGTCATATATCCAGCCGGTGGAATCGCTCATGGCAACTACCTTTGCGCCCAGCTGCATGGCTTTTTCCGCTGCATAGATGGCAACGTTGCCGGAACCGGATACAACGCAGGTCTTGCCCTTGAGGGTGTCGTTATGGTCGGCCAGCATTTCTGCGGTAAAGTAGATAAGGCCGTAACCGGTAGCCTGAGTACGGGCAAGGCTTCCGCCGTAGGAAAGACCCTTTCCGGTGAGCACGCCTTCATATTTACCGGTAATGCGCTTATACTGTCCGTACAGATAACCGATTTCTCTTGCGCCTACGCCTATATCACCGGCGGGAACATCGACATCGGCACCGATATGCTTGCACAGCTCGGTCATAAAGCTCTGGCAGAAGGCCATGATTTCGCGGTCACTCTTGCCTTTGGGATCAAAATCGCTGCCGCCCTTGCCGCCGCCTATGGGCAGAGAGGTGAGGGAGTTTTTGAATATCTGCTCAAAACCGAGAAACTTTATAATGCCCAGATTAACAGAGGGATGGAGACGGAGTCCGCCCTTATACGGTCCGATGGCGCTGTTGAACTGTACACGGAAGCCGCGGTTTACCTGAATTTTTCCGTTATCGTCCACCCACGGCACGCGGAACATCAGCTGACGCTCGGGCTCTACTATTCTTTCAAGCAGAGCGGCTTCCTGGTATTTGGGGTTTTTCTCTAAAACCGGCTCAAGCGAGGTAAGAACCTCGGTTGCGGCCTGGATGAACTCCGGCTGATCGGGGTTTTTCTTTTTTAAGTTTTCCAGTACTTCCTGAACATAAGACATATGCAGAATACCTCCATGAAATTTATGATTTATTATACATTTCGGCTTAAAATATTGCAAGAAAAAAATAATTAAAATTGCATATTTATATTGTGAAATTTAATATAAAACGCGATTATACCGTATAATCTACATTTCTGCAGTGTTTCGGGTTAAGATTATTAAGGGCGTTTTGCCGTCAGTGTCTGTACAGTCTGCAGGATAACGGCTTCAGAACAGGCACAAGAATGCATAATAATACGGTAAAGACGGGCAGATAAAAGACAAGCGAGGTGCATCTGCCGGCCAGCAGCGTCCAGTATGCCCCCAGGCTGCCGCTGAAAATTGCAATCCAGAGAGTGTTAAGGAACAGGAATACCGCCTGTACTGCCGACACGGTCAGAAAGATGCGCAGAATGTGCTTCCAGCCCCATTTGCGCCCGGTATCGTTAAGGACTGCAAGAGCGCGATAGACCGCCCAGGCGCATACGCCTGCGACTACAAAAGTGAGGGTGTAAAGGGGATTGTATCCGCCGCCGGTGGGGAAGATAAGCATGGATATAATGTCGGTGAAGACCCCCGTCAGCGCTCCCATAAAGGGCCCGAAAAGGATGGCGGCAAGATATACCACCAAAAGATGAAAGCCGAGCCTGGAAAGCAGTACACCACCCAATGTGATATTGAAGGTCATGGTTTTAAGCACTGTGCCCAGAGCTATAAGCAGGGAACAGCACAGCCATACGGCCAGGGGAGGGGCAAAGACGGTCTTTAACGATGCGGCGGTGCGTTTCGGTTTTGCGGAATCAGTGTTTTGTGACATAATAAAACCTCCTTATTTCAGAATAGCAGTATCCCAAACATAAGGAGGCATAAAAACCCCTATTGCAGCGGACGCGACGGCGAACCGCAGGCTAAGCCTTTCGTCCGGAGGCAACTTCCCATCCTTACCGACACTTAACGCTCGCACATCTACTCTGCATATTCATTGATTATACTATACAATCATTTTTTGTTTTTGGCAATCGTTTTTAAGACATTTTGCAACAACGGCTATAAAAAGTACGGAACCTACGCCGCCCTGAATCAAAAGCGCTATGGCATATCCGTCCAGTCCCATAAGCCCCGAGAGAACAAAGGACGCCGCCAAAGATATGGCAGAGACGGTAATATGTATACGGAAGGTCTTGTATTCGTGTCCCATTGCGGTCAGACAGGTGCCGCAGAGCTGGTTTATGCCCACGAACAGGCTGCAGGGTGATAGCATCAGTATATACCGCCCTGCAGGCTCGCTGGAATAGAGCTGCCGGCCGATAAAACCCGAGCATAGAGCCAGCATTATTCCTGCGGCAGAGCATAACAGCCCTGCAGCGGCAAGCACCGCCGCAATCCTTTTGCGCATCTGCAGGGCGCTGTTTTTGGCATTCATTGCGGAAAGACGCGGAAGGAGAGTGACGCAAAGCGCAGAAATTATTGTGCAGGGCAGCATGATTATAGGCATGGCCATACCGTTGATTATGCCGTAGCCGGTAAAAGCCTGTTCCTGAGTCAGACCGCAGTTTACAAGGCGTATAGGTATAAGGCTGGCCGTTATCATGTTGAGAAACGAAGTGATGAAACGGTTGGCGGTAAGAGGGGCGGCGGTTTTTATAAGTATCCGGTCGGTTTTGCGGCTGCGACTGCGTTTTACCCTGCCAAGAAATAACCGGGTCAGAACTAAGGAAATCACGCTGCCCGCGCTCAGGCCCGCGGCAGCTGCGGCGGCCTGCATTTCGGCTCCGGCAACGGTAAAACAGGTAAATATCAGCATTACGGACAGCACCTTGATTATCTGCTCGGCAAGCTCGGAAACCGCTACGGCGCCGGAGCGTGAGGCGGCATGGAAATATCCTCCCGGTGCCGCTGCCGCGCCTCCGAAAAACACTGCCGGAACCAGCGCAAGAAAAACTATATATGAAGCTATGTCCTTGAGTATAAGCCAGGACAGCAG
This sequence comes from Bacillota bacterium, assembly GCA_029007865.1. Lineage (GTDB taxonomy): Bacteria > Bacillota > Clostridia > Christensenellales > QALW01 > UMGS1338. Next base: position 10,824 of record JAQXIQ010000067.1, on the reverse strand, counting down.
AGGCGCAAAAAGAGCGGTCAGTGCCGCCGCGCCCGCCGATATCAGCACGCCCAGGCGCAGCCCGGAAAAAAGCACCTGTGCGGCGCTGTGCTCCCCGGAGGTGGCCTGTGCGGCGGAGTAATGCCGCGATACCGCATTCGGAAGTCCGGAGCAGGAAAGCATGACAAACATTATATATACGGTCAGGCTGAGCTGGTAATATCCCAGTGCCTCCGGCGCTATTGTTTTGGCAAGCCAAATTTTATACAGCAAGCCTATCAGGCGTACCAGTATATTGGAAACGACAAGCGCCGCGGTGTTTTTCAGCAGTTTATTTTTCATCCATACCTCCAAAGTAGTGCTTGCTTAATTATTGATTGCCTGCTATTATTGTATTACGGACATAAAGATTTAGAATGTTTCGCCTGTTTTTGCGGCCGGCCGCTGAGTCCGTTCCGGCAGCATATCAGGCGGAAAGGCGTTATAAGAAAGCGAAAGGGGAGCCCGCTTTGACGGGAACAGGTTATGAGTTTTGAATTGAATATGCCGGGCAGGATAATCTTCGGCACAGGGAGCTTTGAGCGTTTATCAGAACAAATCGCAAGGTACGGCAAAAGAATTTTTGTTATCTGCAGCGCTTCGGCGGTGCGCGCAGGTTTTATCGACAGGTTGAAAAAGCAGGATCCGGCACTCTGCTATACCGTATGGGATCGGGTCGCAGGAGAGCCTACGCCGCAGAGCGTTGATGCCGCTGCGGCCGAGGTGCGCGCGTCGGGCTGCGACGCGGTGCTGGGGCTGGGAGGCGGAAGCGTGCTGGACACCGCCAAAGCGGCGGCGGCCCTTGCGGTTAACGACGGCTCGGTGGAGGATTACCTTGAGGGCGTGGGGCGAGGAGCCGTGATTACGCGCAAACCGCTGCCGTTTATAGCCGTACCCACTACCAGCGGAACCGGAGCGGAGAACACAAAGAACGCCGTAATTTCCAGCGCGGAAAAGAAGTATAAAAAGAGCTTCCGTCATGAGATGCTGCTGGCTTCGGTGGCGCTTATTGATCCGGCACTCACGGTTTCCGTGCCTCCGGCGGTAACGGCTGCCTGCGGTATGGACGCCGTCACTCAGCTTATTGAGAGCTATACTTCGGTAAAGAGCAATCCCGTAACCGAGGCGTGGTGCGCGCAGGGACTCAAAAGAGCGGGCTCTTTGCTTAAGGCGTACAGGGACGGCGGCGACATCGGGGCCAGAGAGGATATGTCGCTGTGCTCCACGCTGAGCGGTCTTGCGCTTGCAAACAGCGGCCTTGGGGCGGCTCACGGCTTTGCGGCCGGTCTGGGAGCTTACCGCAATATATCGCACGGCCTGGCCTGCGCTGTTTTACTGCCCCACATCATGCGCCTGAATATACCGGCGGCGACGGAAAAGTATGCGCAGGTCGGAAGGCTGCTTACGGGCAAGCCTTATCCCGACGACCGCGAGGCGGCAAAAGCGTCAGTGGAATTTATAGAGCGTCTCAATGCCGAAATGGGGATACCGTCCGGACTGGGGTTCCTTAACATATCACCGGAAGAGGCCGCGGGTATTGCCCAAGCCTCCATGGGCGGCAGCATGAATGGCAACCCGGTAAAGCTGGACGCCGAGGCGGCAGAGGAGTACCTTTTGCAGCTGATATAGGTTGATATAGGTTAACAAAACGCATCACCCCGCATATATTAAACTGAAGCGGGGTGATTTTATGCTGTTTTTACATACGGCAAAAAACGGTGATAATATCAATGAACTTGCCGAAAGATTCAGGACTACGCCCGAGGAGATAAAACGGCTTAACGGCTTAAGGGACGATTCCGTTGCCGGACGGAGGCTGCTTATCCGTTCCGATATGGAAGTTCCCGGATGGGCACGGGATATGACGCTTTGGTTTGACGAGCTGACTTGCCGCCAGCTCAGCGGACTTATGTACCAGATGTGCGCTTCCGATGCGGCAGGACAAGAGGTAATATGCGTGCCTGTGGAACGCGGTGCAACAGAAAAATCCGGAGGAGTTATTCCGCTGCCCGAAACAGCGGGGTTCAGAATGCCGGAGGTCACCGAGCAGGAGCCGGAAAGGAACGCGCAGCCTTATCAGATGAAGGCGTCCGAAAGAGCAGAAGAAACGCTCAGGCCTGCCGGTACGGAGCCGGCGGATGCAGAGGAACGGATGCGGGAAAGCGCGTGCGAAATACCTGACGCACAATTCGAAGGCGAAAACAAAAACGAAGCGAACAAACGCGAAATGACCGGAGAGAGCCGTGAAAATGAGCGCGCCCTTCGGGACGGCGAGAAGCGTACAGAGAGCTTTTATGCCGGGAAGATGCGCGATGAGAGCCAAAACCGGGATGAACCGGAATTGCGCCAGGAAAAGAACAAAGAAAGCGGCGCAGAGCAAAACAGCCGGAAAACGGGATGGGGCGCGGAGGATGTGCCGGAAAAAGACCGTGAGCCCCGGACAAAAGATGGACGCGGTGAGCAGAAGCATGACAGGCTGAGAAGTGAAAAAAACGGACTGTCATATATAGTCAAGGAAGGAGATACGCCTGCCTCGATAGCTTCACAGTACGGGCTGACAGCCAGAATACTGCAGAAGTCGGGAGGACTGGGAGCATCCTTGACACCCGGGACCGAGATCACCATTCCGGCTATTCAGGGCAGGAGATATTTCTATACCGTAAGACTGGGTGATACGCCGGAAAAAATTGCAAATAAATTCGGGCTGACCAGAGACAAACTGATGCAGATAAACTATATCGATGAAAAGGAAAACCTTCTTCCGGGGATACAGCTGCTGATACTTATATGATCTTGATTTCAGCCGGAGCGCCTAAAAGCATGCTCCGGCTGAATTTGTACGGTATGGATATTTGGTGCTTTGCGAACAGGCGGTAAAACGGCGCAGCAGGGAAAATGCGCAAACCGGCTGAGAAATGCTCAAATACCTTCATAAAACCATTTGTCGCTGAGGGTATAGGGACGAAATTTGTTTTTGAAATGCCGGATGCCCTCAATGCCGCCGTCGGAGCCGAGGTTTACATAAGGCACGCTGTGCATGGAGGCAAAGTAAACATACATAAAAACGCTCAGGCCGGAAAAGGCCTTGTCGGTTTTGGCGTATGGGTAAAAAAGACTGTCGCCCTGCAGCGCGGCAATAAGATTGCCGACGGGCTTGTTGTCTATATACACTAGCAGTCCGGAGGCGCCGCTCTGCGGCATACCGGCCAGATAACGCTCTAACACCGGCTTTTCGCAGCCGAAAAGACAGTCGCTGCAGCTGCGTCCGCCGCACCATTGCTCGAGCACCGCCCGGCAGTCGTTATGCAGTTCGGGTGTTATTTCCTTGACGCTGAAGTCGTAGTGCTTAATAAAATAATTGTAATCGGCAAGCTTGTGCTTGTATTTCCAGGACAGGGCGGTCATTTCCTGGCGCATAACTATATAGTCCGAAAAGCGCTTGTCACAGTTTGTTTCAAGGCCGCACATATCCGCCTGCCGGCGTGTCATGTAGCCTATGGGCGGCAGTCCCATACCGCGCAGCTGCAAAATTCCTGCGCCGAAGTCCCCCATGGGCGGCAGGGATATATATCCGTCTGTTTCATTTACGAACACCAGCATTACTCCGTCCCGTATGCGGTACATCGGGCTGTCCCAGTAAGCAAGCAGGGCGGGAAAGCAAAGGTCCAGCACACGGGTGCTGCCCAAAAACGAGCAGTATAAATCTCTGTCGTTAAGTGTAAGCGGCTTAAAGCCGTGTTTTTCTAAAAAATCCTTTGTCATTACAGAGCTCTTTCATCAGAATATTTGCATACCGCCTTGCGGCTGCGCCGGGTTTGGCTGCGCACGCGGCACAGGGAGAGTTTTGCGCCGCTGTCCGGAGCATGACTCTCACCGTTATGATACTATAAACCCCGCCGAAAATCAAATGCTTTCGGCGGGGTGAGCTGCTTCAAAGGCAGATGAGACCGCGGTGACTGTTTGTGCTTAGCGTAAATATCGGGTTACGGAATATGTACCTTGCCTGCAAGCCATGATTCTATAAATTCCTTAACCGGCCTTGATGTGTTGCGGGAGAAAATATCTATAATATCCTTTTGCGACACGGTTTTTCCGAAATTTGCCGTGTAAAGCTCTTTGATATCGGCAAAAAACAGTTCGTCGCCCAGCAACTCGCGTACCGCCTGCAGCATCATTGCGGATTTTTCGTAGCACAGCATATTATAGATCAGGGAATCCTCAAACTCCGACAGAGGCCGGTTTATGACCTCGCTGAAGCTTTCGAACTTTTGCCGTGCGCTTTCCCGGCTGAAACGGTAGCCGTTTGTAATGTAATATTTATAGTACATACGGAAGGTTTCCGGTTTTTTATACCGTTGATAATACAGCATTGTGCTGAATGTTGCCATGCCTTCGTCTATCCATGCTTCGTTTACCTGGTCGTTTCCCACGCCTCCGTACCACCACTGATGTGCCGTTTCGTGTACCACGACATTTTCAAGCGGATGCAGATTGCCGTTTTCAAAATAGCTTTTGTCAATGAGCATCAGACCCGGGTATTCCATTCCGCCTATAAAAAACGAGGTCTCGGCTATGTTGAGTTCGGTATATGGGTACGGTCCGTACAGCTCGCCGAACAGTTTTATTGCGGCCTCGGCAGAGTCAAGCGCCAGTTCTGCCTGTGCGTGTGCCGACTGATGATAGCAGGTGAGGGTTACTCCGCCGCAGGTGCGGACAGCCGTTTCGTAGTTTTTGCCCAGGAACACCGCAAAATCCCTCAGACTGCTGCCGTTTGCCTGCCATACGGCTTTGCCGTCGCTTTCCTGCTTCTGTGCAGGCGCACTTGCGGCCATTACGTATTCGCTTGGCGCGGTGATCGTAACAGAATAATCCGCGATATCCGTATAAAAGGGGTCTCCGATCAATTCGTAATCGGAATATATCCACTTGCCGTCGCGGTTTACGGCGGATACCGGGTACCAGTTGCCCAGATTCACCGTGTCGCCAATAGCGCCGAAGCGGCCGTCGGCAGCCGGCAGAGTCACCGTAAAGGACATGGAGACGCTTGCAGCCCTGCCGCTCCCCAAAGCCTTGGAAAGCGGAACGGTAAGCTGCTGCCTGTTGTCAGAGAGTACCGGCTGTGCTTCCTTTCCGTTAACCGTTACGTCCAAGACCTCTATTCCGCCGGGAGAGAAACCCTCGGGATACGCCTGGGCAAGATAATCGGTTTCAAAAGGGGCGGTCTCGGGCGAGGAAAAGGCGTTTGGGAACAGCAGGAATACAATTTCGTTTAAGGTTGCGCCGGACGAATTTACATAATCAACGGTCATCCGGGCTTCCAGCGTGCGCTGCGCGGGAAAGTATTCGGCTGTAATTGTATACTTTGTGACGCCGTTGCTTTGCCCGGAGCCGAATGTGCCGCAGATGGAGAGAATTATAAGTATAAGTGCCGTTAAAACCGCCGCTGCGGATAAAAGCAGTATTCTTTTGCGAGTAAACCAAGATTTCATTTATACCTCGTTTCCCCGGCATACAGGACTTATGCATGCGCCGGTGCCGGATTTATGGCGGCAAGCACGGTAAATTATATAGCGGAGGCCGTAAATATATGATGAGAGGCGGGAAATTTTGCACTTTATTTAATATGTCCTTTGTGCTATAATATGCTGTAATATGACAAAAACCGCATAACTGCGTGCCGGAAGGCTCGCGGCGCTTTGTATATTTGCTGGCCCGTTTCAGGGCGGAGGTTAAAATATGTCTTTTTGTGTACTGGCAAGGGAAAACCCGTTTGGAGATATAGTGGCTCTCGAGGGTGAGTTTGTGCGCACATTCTTAAAGGATATGCCGGCGGAGTATGTCAAGCTGTATGTTTTCTGCCAGTATGCCCTTACAAACGATGTGCGCTGCAGCAGCATTGCCGAGCTTGCCTCCGCCTGTTCCGTGACGGTGGAAACCGTGCGTGCGGGGCTGGAGTATTTTTCGCAGGAACAGCTCATGCGGGTGGCAAGTCAAAGCCCGCTGGCCATTGAGGTGCGTTCCGTGCGGGAGGCCGCCGAAAAGAAAAACAGTGAGCTGCCCGGTATAATGTCGGGCTACAGCGATTATTTTTCCGCTATAAGGGCGCTGATAGACAGAGATATGAAGCCCTCTGAAATGGAAAAGGCCAGGGAATGGGTGGAGGTCTATCAGCTGCCGGAGCCGGTAATAATGCTTATGGTGCAGCACTGCATGATAAATATACGCAAAAGCAGCAGAAAGACGCGCAATATTTTCTCATATATGGACAGCGCCGCACGCTCCTGGGCGGAAAACGGTATATCCACGGTGGAAGAGGCGGAGCATTACCTGAGCGTTTACGAACTGGATCATCATGTGGTAAACGATGTGATGCTGCATATCGGAATACGCAGAATGCCTTCGGTGGAGGAGGTCAAAATGTACGAAAAGTGGGTCAAGGAGTGGGGAATACCGCATGAAGCGGTAATAAGCGCCTGCGCCGAGACCACAAAGACCGCCAATCCTTCCTTTGCATATCTTGATAAGATTATAAGCGGCATGCGTGAGGGCATGGCAAACGGGGACAGGCCGCAGGAGCTGCTGGAGACAACGCGCAAGAAGAGGGATGAGGCGGGCAGGCTGCTTAAGACCATGGGCCTGCCGGGACAGGTGACGCAGGAGCTGCTGGATATAGTGGATACCGCCAAGCTTTCCGGCTTTGACTCCGAAGCGCTTACCGCAGTTGCGCGTTTGTTGGCTAAGCGCGCATATAAAAGCGTGGGCAGTTTTGAAGCGGAGCTTGCGCTCTGGGCTGGGCGCGGAATTACCACTGCGGAGGGAATAGGACAGTACGGCGCATTAAAGACCGCAAATGACGAGAGAATCACCAAACTGTATGAAGCCATGGGCATAGACAAGCAGGTTACCGATACCGACCGCAAGATTTATTCGGCATTAGCCGATAGGGGAATAACGCAGGAGCAGATGCTGGAGGCGGCCCGTACCTGTACCGGAATGAGAGAGATAAGGCAGTACTTCGGAGGCGGCGTCAAGCGTACCGCAGCGCATAGCTATGACGCCCACAATACGCCCGATTCCGATGTATTTACAGACATTGATGAGCTGGAGGACGCATAATGGAATATATCGACGAAAGAGATATAGACAATCTGCTCAGACAGAGGCGGCAAAAGGCTGTTGACGAGGCTGCCGTCAGGCGGGAGCGGGCTTTTGCGTCGGACGGCGAGCTAAAAAGGCTGGAGGACGACATTGTGCGCCTCCGCGTGGAAAAGCTCAGAGCCATAAGGACAGGTGCGGAAGCGGCCGACATTGACAGACGCATTGCCGCGGCAACGGATGTCTTCGGCGCAAGGCTTGCCGCCGACGGCTTTCCGGAGGATTATCTGCAACCGCATTACAAATGCGAAAAATGCCGTGATACGGGCTACATAGGCGCGCAGAGATGCTCCTGCCGCGACCGTTTGGTATATGAAATTATGTACCGCAGGGCAAGCCTGGCCGGAGCCGGAGAGCAGTGTTTTGAAAACTATGACGCGATGCTGTTTGACGGCCCGGACGAGATAAGCAAGAGACAGCGCCTGATGATGGAAAAAATGCTGAGCTTTGGCCGCAAATATGCCGCGGATTTTGAGCCGGGGCACAGTAAAAATCTTATTTTTTCCGGGCCGACCGGGACCGGCAAAACCTTTTTGGCCAACTGTATTGCGGGAGAAGTGCTTAAAAAAGGCTTCGGCGTTCTGGCGGTAAGTTCCTATGCGCTCCTGGAACAGCTCAGAGACGCGTCCTTCAACGGTATGGGGCGCCTCAGGAGAATCTGCAGTATCGATTTGCTTATAATTGATGAACTGGGCATGGAACAGATGATGAGCAACGTTACCATAGAGCTGTTGTTCATGGTGGTAAACGAGAGGTACAGAAAGGAACTGCCCTGCATTATTACCACCAACCTTTTGCCGGAGCAGTTAACCCAGCGTTATACCGAAAGAATCACTTCCAGACTGTTTGACAGAAGCAGGAGCAGTGTACTGCGGTTTGAGGGCAACGATGTAAGGCGCAGGGAGCCGGGCAGGAGAAATCAATAGTTTCGGATTAGGGATAATGCGTTATCGCGGTGAAATGCTGTGTTTTGATTTTACTTAACCAAACAAATAATGCCTGACCGAATACTTAGCGTTATGCCGCAAGGGTGTTCCGGCAGGAGTGCCGGGGCATGGGAAGGGCATTAAGCATAAAAATATTTGCGTTAAAAAAACGGAGCTGCAGCTTATTGTGCTTGGCAGCTCTTTGTTTTATCCCTGAAACACATCGTGCGAGTTTGTTGCGCATCCGGTAATGCGCCGGGAGATCATTATGCTTTGAAAACGCACATGGGAGGGTGAGAATGCTTTTGCGCCGTGCTTATAGAAGTTGCCGGCAGGCGGACGTTGTTAACAGGGTGCGTCAGTGCGGCTGTTTATATATCGTCGCCGTCTGCGTCAGAGTCGCTGCTGCTTTCGTGGCGCTGCGGTTCGGTGATTTCCGGGGTGAGCGCGGCTTTTTTGCGCATAAGCAGGACGACCAAGGCCACGATAAGAAGCACGGTGACTGCAAGCAGCGGCAGATAGTGCATAGCGCTGATATCTGAGCCCGGTGCGGCCTGCGACGAGGTCTGCCCCAAAACGGCACAGGGCTCGCCTTCGGGTACGGCGTTTACAGGCTCCAGAACCACATTGTCAAAATATACGGTGCCTGCGCTTTCGGCTCCGTAGCCGCCCAGCCGCAGCCAGATGCAGACCTTGTCGGTTTTCGGTCCCGTTGTAAAGTATATATACAGCTCGGTCCACTGGGTGCATTCGTCATCAAGAGCCATGGACGAGACAAGATTGTCGCCGTAGTTTTTACCGGGCTCCTGTACGGTAACGGAGGCTCCGGCGGAGCCGGAGGTGATTTCCACGCCGCTGGTTCTGGCATAAACGCTGAGCCTGTAGGTGCTGCCGGGTATGCAGCTGATTTCCTGGGTTATGCGGGAATCGGCTGGTAATAAATTGGTCAGACAGGCGCAGCATTCGCCGTCGGTTCCGCCGGAGGCCGAGGAAAAGGAATGGGCTTTCTGGTTGTATGATTCGCTGTACCAGCCCGCCGGGGGCTGCCCCTCCTCGCATATCTCAAAGGAACCGTTGCTTACGCCCTGCGCCGCATATACCGGGCAAAGCGCAAAAAGGCAAAGAGTAATAATAAGCATAAAGGCGGCGGGCGCTGCATATACTGTGTTTTTTGTCATTGCTGCATCCTTTTCAAACATCTGTTCTGGCTTTGTATCAAAAGCTTGAGCGCATAAGTATTATATCAAAATAAAGTGCGACATGCAACAGGCAAAGAATACGGATAAACCGGTGCGTTTTTGCAAAAATTATAGCTGTACCGAACAGAACAATCGGGTTGTTAAGACATGATAGGACAGGGGCAATGCAAATTATGCGTGCAGAGTCATTAAAAAAGAACATTAAAAAAATAACGGGCAGCTTTGCCGCGGGCTTTGTAAACGGAATGTTGGGCACAGGGGGAGGAACCGTGCTGTTTTTGACTCATTCCGGAGCCGGTGAGAGACAAAAATATGTGCAGAGCCTGATAGTAATGCTGGTGGGAGTGTATTCCGCGGCGGGGGCGGCGTTAAAGGGCTGCGGGGATATGCTGCCCCTTGAAAGCATTGCACAGCTGCTTCTCGGCGGAGCGGCGGGGACGGTTCTGGGCTGCACGGTGCTTGGCAAAGCCGACGGGAGGTTCATCCGTCTGTTTTTTTCGATACTGCTTATTATTTCCGGTGTGAGGATGCTGCTGTGATGCTTGCGGTAATGGGCGCTTTGTTTGCCTTTATGGTCAGTATAGGTACCGGAGGGGGAATGCTGCTTATTCCTTTTCTGACAATGTGTCTGGGCTATTCCATGGCGCAGGCGCAGCACACGGTACTGCTGCTGTACATTCCCATATCCGTCTTTGCCACTGCGGTAAACATTAAAAGAGGAATGCTGGGGACGGACATGCGCGGGACTATGGAATATATTGCCGTCGGACTTGCCGGAGTTGCGGTGGGTTGGCTTGCATCAGGCTGCGCTGACGGCACCGCTCTGCGCGTAATATATGCGTCATTTATAACCGCCGCAGGACTGAGCCAGCTGCCGTCGGTATTGCGCCCGGGTAAATAAAAGCTTTTTTTATTTAATAAACGGCGTACATTTATGCGGAATTTGCGGCAAAATTCCGTATTTTTTATATCGATTTTTATGTACAAAAAGCGCTCTTTGTGGTATAATCTCTTATCCTTTTATGGGGGAGAATATGTTAAGAAAATACAGAGGCGGCATACATCCGCTTACAAAAAAACAGGAAAAAAGCATATCTTGGCGCGAAAGCCCCATTGAGATCATGCCGGCGCCGGAAAAGGTTTATGTTTCCCTTGCTCAGCACATAGGCAAGCCGGCCTCACCGTGCGTGGAGAAGGGTCAGTATGTCCGGGTCGGAGAGCTTATAGCCTCCGCGGCAGGCTTTGTCAGTGCCAATATCCACTCCAGCGTTTCGGGCAGGGTGCTGGAGATCTGCACAAATTCCAATGCTGCCGGCAACCCGGTAAGCACGATAATCATCGATAACGACAACGAGTACGCAAGCATTGATTTTAAGCCGCTTGACCCGATAACACGGGAGGGCATAATAAGCGCCGCGGAGCAGATGGGGCTTGCGGGCATGGGCGGAGCGGGGTTTCCCACGCATGTCAAGCTTGCGCCAAAAGAGACTATAGATACCGTTATCCTCAACGGTGCCGAGTGCGAG